>DAOVOW010000296.1 GCA_030629485.1 bacterium | reverse complement strand
TGCCGGTGATGTGGGACGCGCGACGATATGCGTGTGCGGCAATCGGGCTGATTTCGTTAACCTATGACAGGACAGTTGCTGTCTCGCCCGATGAACAAGAGGACGTTAACGCCTTCCTCCACTATTACAAGAAGTACTTTCAAGGTGAGCAGATCGATTGGCAGTTCTACCCGAAACCAGGTCTTACCAAGGCGCGCGATGAACTGTTCTTCTCAGGACCACTCTATCCGGCTCTTTTGGCAACCGTATTCTATCTGGCTCCGGTTGCAGATTTGACCTTTGCGAGGTTGGTAGGAATCTGTTTCGACGTTCTTTCGGTTTTGATGATCATGTTGGTCGCGGCCCGGCTGGTTGGGCGGCGTGCTGCGGTGATTGCCGGCCTGCTCTATGCCGTCTACTTTCCATTCGTCCTGACTTCCACCATGCTGCTACTGGAGACCTCCACGAGTTTGTTGATTCTGCTTAGTATCTATCTTATGATGCGCGGAGTTGAGACCGAACGCCGATGGTACTTCGTTCTGGTCGGTATCATCAGCGGTCTACTGGTGCTGCACAAACCAACGGCGATGCTCCTGGGGATACCATTCGTGGCTGGGCTCTACTTCTATACACGCCAAAGCTGGTCGGCGTCGCAGTTTCTCAAGCGACTGTTATTGATTGCACTACCGGCATGCGTGCTTTTTGCGTCCTGGCTTGCGGTAGCATCCGCGAAGTACGGTCAGGTCGCACTCAGGGATCCGACCTATGCCGGGGCCAATCTGAGACAGTCATCATCGATTATGTTCGAAGGATACGATCTTGACACGGTGGAAGAGGATTTCGACCAGCGTCCGATTTATGGCGAGTTGATGCATCAATGGAAGGGATACCTGGGTCTGTTTGCCAAGAAGTTTGAGCGGCTGTGGAGTCGGCCGTATAATGACTTCAAGCGCCTCTTCATCATGCCGCTGAAGTTGGTGGAGCGGCTGCACGTATTGATCGTTGTCTCTGGCCTGCTGGGCCTGCTGATATTGATGTTGCGCAGTCTGTCGCCGGCTGCCTGGCCCATAGTGATTTGTGGGTACTACACTGCGATACATCTGATATTTCACTCTATCAACAGGTATGCCTTCAATGCCATGCCGTTCATGATTATCTGTGCAGCCTTCTTCGTGACACTGGTTGTCGACAAGCTGATTTCGTCAAAGGATCGCCGGCTGGGACATGTCGTTGTTTCTCTGTCGCTCTTGTTGGTCGGTTGGCTGTTGCAACCGGACACGATCAATGCCCTGTTCGGTGCCGGCCTCTCGGCGGGAATGGTCTTGGCGGTGCTGAGTGTCAAAACCGGATTGTGGATGGTGGCGCTGGTATTACTGGCAAGGATGTTCCTGGGCACGGAAAGAAGTTGGAAACTGGCGTTCTTTTCGGTAACGGCCGGACTGGTTCTTACACTGACGAGTTGGGGACCTGCTCTCTCGCGAGATGCCTGGTCGGAGTTTGAATGTCGCCTTGATGACCCCAATGTCAAAGCCGGAATTAGACTGTACATTTCCAGGCTGGACGATGTAGCGCCGGGTGAAGCGCTTGGTGTCTTTATTGATCTGAACTCTCCGTCCGGTAGGAAGAACAGTTTCACGGTGTCTGTCGGCGATATGACGGGCAGCTATATCGGCGGCCAAGAGCCGTTACGCAGCACCTTCTACCCCAAACCTACCTACCTTCAGTACGCTCGATTGGAGTCGATCGGCATAGAAACCTTCAAACAATACGCCATCATCGGGGTCTCTCCTGAGGATGTCCATTTCTTTCTGGACAAGTATGGCTACCTTGACATTTCGGTAGCCATCAACGATCGTTACCCGGAATCCAACAACTACGTTACCCTCTATGGCAAGTTTGCAACGCCCGGCGATTCCGTGTTCATTCCCACCCCGGACTATTCTGCTATCGAACGCTATGTACACCGTGGCGATCCAAGGATTCGCGAGGTCGTGAAATACTTGTCGGATTCAACGATTTCATATTATATTGGGCGCAATGAAACCTATGTCACCGCCGAGCAGGATCTCTCGCCCCTGGCGGGGATGCATACCGGGAGATACAACATGTTCCTGATCCATTTCAAACAGTCCGGTGAAATACTGGTTTACTGAGCTATGATCATGAAAGGTTATCGATGAAAGTTGGCATAATCGGCTGTGGCTACTGGGGACCGAATCTGGTCCGGAACTTTAACGCCCTTGACGATGTCGAGGTGCTGGCTGTCTGCGATCCAAGAGCGGAGCGTCGGGATTTCATCCGTCGGCAATTCCCGGCCATTGGCCGGCTGACCGATGATGCCGACGACATCCTGAAGGCGCCCGATATCGATGCCGTTATCGTCGCCACCCCGGTTTCGACTCATTATTCGCTCGGCATGGAAGCGCTGGCCAACGGCAAGCACTTGTTCATGGAGAAACCGTTCACAGCCACCGTGGAACAGGCCGAAAGCCTCATCAACTTGGCTGAACAGAAGCGGTTGCAGATCATGGTGGACCATACCTTCATCTATACCGGTGCGGTTCAGACCATAAAACGGCTCATCGACGACGGCGACCTGGAGGAATTGTACTACTTCGATTCCGTGCGTGTCAATCTCGGCCTGTTTCAGCATGATGTCAACGTTATCTGGGACCTGGCGCCGCATGATGTGTCGATCATGGACTATCTCATAGACCGCAAACCGCGCGCCATCTCCGCTACCGGCATGGCGCATTTCGACAGCGACATCGAAAACATCGCCTACATTTCAACTTTTTACGACGGCACCCTCCTGGGCCATATTCACGTGAACTGGTTGGCGCCGGTGAAAGTGCGCAAGACGCTCGTCTCTGGCTCCCGGAAGATGGTAATCTACGATGACACCGAGCCTTCCGAAAAAGTAAAAGTCTACGATCGTGGAGTCGAGATGATCCAGGACCGTAATCAAGTCTACGATCTGCTGATCCAGTATCGGATCGGCGACATGCTGGCGCCGCAAATCGATTTGACTGAGGCTCTCAAGAAAGTGAGCCGTGAGTTTTGCGATGCGGTGAGTGAAAATCGTTCACCGCGCACCGACGGTCGGGCCGGCCTGCGAGTGGTGCAAATCTTGGAGGCGGCCAACCGCTCGATGCGGGAAAACGGCCGCGTCATAGAACTAAGTTAGAATGAACGACAGCGACCCCTACATCCATCCCACCGCAATCGTCGATTGTACACAGATCGGCGCGGGTACACGTATCTGGGCGTTCTGCAATATCCAGGCCCGGGCTGTTATCGGCCGGGATTGCAATATCGGCGACCACTGCTTTGTCGAAAACAATGTTGTCGTGGGAGATCGGGTAACGATCAAGAACGGGGTCTCGCTGTGGGATGGGGTAGTGTTGGAAGACGAGGTCTTCATCGGACCAAACGCCGTCTTTACCAACGATGTCTATCCACGCAGCAAAGTGTATCGTGAAACTCCGGCGCCAACTATGATTCGGCGGGGTGCGACTATTGGCGCCAACGCGGTGATTATCGCCGGACATACCATCGGAAGTTACGCTTTCATCGGCGCCGGCGCCGTAGTTACCAGGGACGTGCCGGACTTCACCCTCTGGCTGGGCAACCCGGCACGTCAGGTCGGTTTTGTTTGCAAATGCGCCGAACGATTGAATCTGAGGACCTCACCCGGCAACAACATGGAGATAGCGTGTACCTGCGGTTTGACCTATCGAGTCATCGACGGTCGGTTAATCCTGCAAACTGACGGGGGAGAGGTTGGGACCTAAAGTCCTGGTCACGGTTCTGACCTTCAATGAGGGGGAAAAACTCAAGGCACTCGTGGAACGCTTCCCGAAGGGGGAAAACCACAAGTTACTGTTTGTCGATGACGGTTCC
>DAOVOW010000243.1 GCA_030629485.1 bacterium | reverse complement strand
GTTGTTCGCTCTCAGGGCGCTCATAAGACAACTGTGGAGCCATTTGCGTGGTGCTGACCGATGTCCGCATGATTCTCCCTCGCTTCAGCCGATTCTCGGCTGAGTGCACGAAACACCGGGTTTTTCAACAAGCCCGAACGTGCGGGCCACCCGTCCCGCGCACGGTGTCGCAGTGAGCGGACACTGCGTCGCCCTGAGCGGAGTCGAAGGGCGCACGACAATCTGCAATGCCATGCTTCGACTCCGCTCACCTATGAAAAGGTCATAGTCAAGTGGTTTTTCTATACTCTCTCGCTTTCGCTTTTCTCCGTACACGGTTACGACTCACCTATACGGGCCAGTTACGCCCATGATTTTTTACCTCGAGCCGGCGCCCAAATCAGCATGACGGTACACAAGTACCAGAGCGCAGTGCGGGCCAACCGGCTCGATCACCGGTACGGAAGTGTTTTACCGCTCTCAGCGGTAGTAAGGCCTGGCTTCCATCCAGACATGGTATATTATGCGGGCCAAAGCATGGGCCACGACCACGCGTGCATTCTTCTCCGAACTCCGACGAATAATGCGACGATACATCCGATTGAAATAGTCTGACTTCCGTATCACATGCTTGGACGCCTGCAACAAAAGCCAACGCAAGGTCGAGGAACCCTGTTTCGTGATCGGTCCATGATGCACTCTGTTGGCCGACTGACGATAACTCGGAATCAAACCGGTATAAGCAGCAAAAGCCTTGAAACTACGAAAACGATCCATCCAACCAACAATGGCTCGAATAGCCAAAGCCGTGAACTCTGCCACGCCGTCAATAGTACACAGATTACTTGCAATCGGATCAGCATCAACAATCTGCTTGATCTCTTTCTCAATATCCGATATCTGCGAGGACAACAAATCAAGCGACACCAGATTACTGTCAACCATACGACGAACCATGAACGACAACTCAAACGAATCAATCTGGGCGCGACCTTTCTTACCAAACGGATCTGACACCGCAACTCGATAACCCTCCCGATTGAGCAAACCGATAGTACGATTCTTCAAACGAGTGCGATCCCACACCAAACGAATGCGATGCTGGATCAAACAGCGCCATTGATAAACCTCCCGCCCAGGGATATAAACCTCCGGCAAGTAACCGACTCGAAAAAGATCGGCCAGAATACGAGCATCGATACGATCATTCTTCAAACGTGACTCGGCGATCAAACGAACCTTGCCTGTGTTTGCCAAATGAACCGAGCCGGCGTAGGGCTGCAACTGCTCGATGAACCAGAAACTGTTCTCCAACGGTTCCAGCACCGCCTCATGACGAAGGGTCAAACTACTGGCAAACTCCAAAACAGAACAGGCTTCAGTCGAACGACTACCCTGCTTGATTATCTCACCTGTCGAGTTCATCATCACGAAGTCAAACTTCCGCTTGTGCAAATCGATCCCAACGACAATACTACTCTTAGACATGGTCGAGTTCCTTTCTTCTTATGGTTGTTTACTCTACCACAAGATAACAAGGTTCTCGACCTTTTCATAAAATCAGCATGACGTGGCGATGGCAGGATCGCACGGATTCTGCCCCACAAGACCTTGCACAGAATCCGTCACCCTTTCGCGAAGCGCTCCAGCACACCGATCAACTTGTCGATGTCCGCCTCGTTGTTGTACAGATGCACCGACACGCGGATAGATCCCTCACGCTGCGCAAGGATGATGCGGTTCTTCAACAGTTCCCGGTGTAGTTGCTTGTATCCATCGCAAGTGAAACAGAAAAGCGACGAGCGGTGTTTGCGCTCCATGCTGGATGTTATTCGGTAGGACGGATGAGAGTCAATAAAGTCGGCGAGGCTGTCGATCAGGGCGTAGTTGTGTCGTTGGATGTTCCTGATGCCAAGATCAAGAAACATCTGCGCCGCGGCGCGCATAGCCATGATATTCAGCACCACATAGTAACCCATTTCAAACCGCCTGGCCGACTCGAAGAACGGCCGGTCGTATTTGAAGAAGTTGGTGAAATCCATGTGCCAGTCCGAACCCAACCAACTCATGAACGGCTGCGTCAGGCGGTCGCGTATCCGATCGGAGAGATAGAAGAAGCCACAACCCTGAGGTGACAGCATCCACTTCTGACATCCGGAAGTGAAGATGTCGACGTCGAGCTTCTTGAGATTGATCGGCTCAACACCCATTCCCTGGATGCCATCGATGACGAAAAAGATGTCGCGTTCCCTGCAAAAGTCGGACAACGTCATCAGGTCGTTCTTGTAGCCATTGAAAAACTGTACCCACGAAACTGCCAGTACTTTGGTGCGTTTGGTGATCGCTCGCTGCAACTGATCGAAGTCGAAACATCGTTGGCGAGATTTGACGAACTTGAGCTTCAATCCTCGCGTCTGAGCCGCCGCTCGCCAAGTGTATACGAGGGCAGGGAACTCAACATCGGATACCAGGACCTCATCACCCTTCCTGAGCGGCAACCCGAAAGCAGCAATGTTCAGTCCGTGCGAGGTGTTGAGACCGATGCCTACTTCACGCTTGCGAGCACCCACCAGCCGCGCGTAGATGGAACGAAGTTCGTCAGTGGTGACAAAAGCATCACGCGAGTCGTCACGCTGCGCCTTGAGACGCAGATCGACGTTGCCCTCAATAGCTTTCTTGACGCCGGTCGAAAACGGTCCATACGAACCGGCATTGAAGTAGACAACCTCCTTCGTGTGCGGAAACTGTCTACGGATGCGCAAAAAGTCGTCGGTGAGTGTCATTTGTGACCCTTACTAAAGTGAATAGAGATAGCCGATAACCGCCAGCACGGCGGCCAGCTTGATCAGGACGCCGAATAGAATGTACAGCAGGTAAACCATCGACAGCTTGACCCGAACCGACAGAGCCAACACTGTCGGTACCGCTCCCAGGGTGAAAGCCAGGACAGCCGCCGCCAGACCGGGTCTGATCCCCGAGAGCGGCAGGACCACGGCGAACATGCCATAGGCAAAGGTGGGTACGGCGACCATGAATAGAAACTCCATTACGAAGTTCATAAGATGCCATCCCGGCGAAGTTGGTTCCATCAACCCTTCCGGCATGTCGCGGGACACTTTTAGATACCTGCCGATCAGTTCAAACAGTACCGTCACCACTATCAATGTCAAGCCACCCAGAACCAGGCAGTAGGCGATAAGTTCAGTCGAGATCATTTCAGCCACTCCATGCGAAGATACCAGTCGTATGTTTCCCTGGCGCCCTGGGCAAATGGAATGCGCGATTCAAAGCCCAATTCCTGACGCGCCTTTTCTGTAGATACCTCCCACCAATCGAGCAGCTCAGCCGCTTTCTCCCGAGTGAGCATGGGGGTCGCGCGAACGACTTTGAAGGCCAACTCAGAGATCGCGGCCACGGCCCGAAACAACGGCGCCGGTAGTCTCAAGGGGAAACCTTTCCGGCCACACGCCTCTTGCAACAGGCTGACGAGTTGCGCCATCGAGTAAGACTCTTTCTCGGCAATGAAATAGATAGCCCCGGACCGGGTATCTTTCGTCACGGCCAGGAAGACGCCGTGGGCAAGGTCGTCGACGTGTACGATGTTGAGTCGACGGTTCAGATCACCGAAAAGTGGTCGGATTCCCTTGTGCACCGCCTCGAAGAAACCGAATATCTCCTTGTCGCCCGGACCGTAAACTCCCGGCGGTCGAATGGACACTACGGGTATGCGGCCGGAAAAGGCGAGCGCTACCTGCTCACCAGCGAGTTTGGAACGTCCGTAAGTAGTGATCGGGTGCGGTGCGCAGTCCTCGATCAGCGGCACGCCTTCCTTCGATGGTCCCGCCGCCGCCAGCGATGAGATGTAAATGACTTTCTTGACGGATGCGTTGTACTGCGCTATTGCCTTGAACAGCGACGCGGTGCCATCCTCATTGATGTCGAAAAATGTCTGCTTGTTCTTTGCCTTGGTGATACCGGCGTTGTGAATGATGTAATCTACATCGCGCACCATCTCCGGCAGGGTATCGGGTTCGGTGACATTGCCATAGCGGTACTGGACGTTCAACGATTCCAGCGACGTCAGGTCCGATGTCTTGCGAACAGCGGCGATGACGGCAAAACCTTCCTTCAGGAACTGATGACACAACCTGGTACCGACGAACCCATTGGCGCCGGTGATCAGTATTGATGGTTTGACATCCGACATGCGGTGAAGGTAGTAAATGCATGACGGCGTGACAAGGTAAAGGTGCAGACAAGCCCATAAATGGGTTCTTTTGCGCTACGCGCGCTGTACCCCACCCTGGAGTCGAAGGGCGGTATCTGCAACCGACAGATCCCACCTAATTCTTCGCGTTGCGCACGATCCGTCACCCTGAGCGGAGTCGAAGGGCGGGTGGGCGATCGTGGCC
>DAOVOW010000150.1 GCA_030629485.1 bacterium | reverse complement strand
TCAGGTCTTGATCCCGTGTCAACGGGATTGTGACCTGACACGTAAGTAATTGTCAGACAAGAGCGGCAGGTCACACAAATCCGCTCGCGCGGATTCGCAAGACCGGCCGCAACTATCTATAGGGACTTTTTCAACAAGCCCGAACGTCCGGGCCACCCGCCACCCGCCGCTCACAGGACTCGCCTATCCCTGGTCAAAACCTCGATAAGCTGTAACCCTTTGAGGGTTGCAAAAGACCGGCTAAAATCCTATCTTAACATATCCAATCGTGTATTGGCGGAGTGATTGACCCGTACAAGTTATGTGTCCATGAAGCCAGATGACTCACAAGATGATCGAACGCAGTCGTTCACGGCCCGTGCCGTCGGAACCTGTGTAGCGCACTACCGCATCATCCGAAAGATCGGCGCCGGTGGCATGGGTGAGGTGTATCTGGCTGAGGATACCAAGCTCAAGCGACGTGTAGCGCTCAAGTTCCTGCCCTCCCGTGTCGCCGCCGATGAGAATCTGAAGGGACGCTTCACCCGTGAGGCCCAGGCGGCCGCCGCCCTGAGACACGCCAATATCGTGACCATTCATGAAGTAGCCGAACACGAGGGGTGTCCATACATAGCAATGGAGTACATAGCAGGTGAGTCGCTGCGCGACCTGATCCATCGTGGCCGAGTGAGTTATGAAAGGTCGTTGGAGATATTGTCGCAACTCTGCTCGGGACTGGCGGAGGCTCACGCCGCCGGCATCGTGCACCGAGATATTAAGCCTTCAAACATCATGATAGACAAGAAGGGTTGCTGCGTAATCCTCGACTTCGGACTGGCCAAGGGTGACACTGACACCTTGTCCACATCCCCCGGCGCCATTGTAGGCACCGCCGGCTACATGTCGCCGGAACAGGGACAAGGTTTGAAAGTCGACCATCGAAGCGATATTTTCTCTCTGGGGGTAGTGTTCTATGAAATGCTGACCGGGCATTCACCGTTCAAACGGGACAATATCCCGGCTACAATCTACTCTTTGGTTCACGAACCGGCGGAAAGAATCGCAACTTACCTTGATTGCGCTTCCGATTGCAGGCAGGAGATGATCGACAAAATGCTGGCCAAGAATCCGGCCGACCGGTATCAGAGCATCAATCATGTTATCGCCGACCTTGATCGACTGAAGAATGCAGAACCTCTCTTGCCGACTTCAACCGGGCAAGTGTCGGCAACGCCTCCGGATGTCAGCAGTCTGGCGGTGCTATATCTTCGGAATCTCGGCCCACCCGAAGATGAGTACTTGAGTCACGGTATCACCGAGGATCTGATTGTCGACCTCACCCGCATTGGCAGCATCAGGGTGGCGCCGATGCGATCAGTGCTCAAGTACAAGGATTCTGATAAGGAACTGGTCGATATTGCCCGAGCACTGGACGTTTCCCTGATCCTGGATGGTTCGATTCACAAGACCGAAAGCAAAGTGCGTGCATCAGCGCAGCTAATAGATGTCGCCTCGGGCAAACATCTCTGGGCTGATCGCTGGGAAGACACACTCGACCGTCTCCATCTTATCAAGACAGCGTTGGCGGAAGGAGTAAGCACGGCCCTGGCTATCGACTCGTCGGTTGTGAAGGCGGCCCAGGTGGGAGACCCGGAGACCAGGAACCCGAGAGCCTACGAGTACTACCTGCGCGGCAAATATACCTTCGAACATCGGCATTCTTCCTCCGACGTGAGGATTGCCTCCGATCTGTATGACCAGGCGCTGAAACTGGAACCGAATCTTCTGGCGGCACGGGAGGGAGTAGCTGAAATCCTGGTTCTTGAAGGCCAGTACGAGCAGGCCAACCAAGTGCTCTTATCAGCGCTGGTCGAGGCACGGCAACGCGGTCAGCAGGCCGATGAAGCTCGCACGCTCCGTCTGTTGGCGCAGTGTTTCATCGCGCAATCGCTGTGGGCTGAAGCGGACAGCTACGCTCAAGCCGCGGTCCAGATATCGCAAGAGCTGGGAGACCTGGTGGGTGAAGCGGCTGCGCTCGGTGAACTCATCGAGACGCGTCAGCGACGAGCGATGTTTGATGAGGCTCTAAAGTTATCTGAGAGAGTGTTGAGTATCAATCGTCAATTGAACGATCGTGACAAAGAGGCGGAAGCTCTCAATCTCATCGGCAACGTACACGTTCACAAAGGTGACTGCCATAAAGCCATGACTTTGTACCGGGAAGCCTTGGCGATAGCGAAGGATCGAGACCAAACCTCGGTTAAGGCTTCCAGCATAGGAAACATCGGCACAGCCTACTACTACCTCGGCGATTTCGAGAAAGCACTTTCGCAGTACGAAGAGTCACTGCAAATGTTCTCTGATTTGGGCGAATCAATGAAGAAGGCCGCAGTAGCGCACAATATGGCGGGCATCCACTTGTCAAGAGGCGCCTATCACAAGGCCCTTGAGTTGTACGATTCAACCTATACTGTATACCTCAAGTACCGCGAGCGTGCCAGGTGCGCCGCGACCACTAATAACATTGCCCATGTCCTGACGATTCTCGGGCAGTATGACAAAGCTATTTCTAAGCTGGAGGAGGTGCTGGAGGAGACCGCCAACATGGGCTATCCGCTTGTGATGGCTCTGGCCCGCTCAAACTTAGGTTTCGCATACTACTGCCAGGGGAAGGATTCTCAGGCGGCTCAAGAACTCCAGACGGCCGTCGAGGTAGCCGAGAAGGCGGGTCTTCGCCGAGTGCTGGCGATTGCATTGTCGTACCTCGGGGAGATGCACTACATGACAGGTCGTCGCGAGTTGTCATATAAGCACTTTCAGAAATCCCTGACCCTCGCCGAAGCAGTGGGCGACAAACAAACTTGTCTCATGAGTAGAGCGTATCTGGCTACGAAGTCGATTTCCCCCGAAGACTCGCAAGCGTGCTTTCATCGTCAACGAGAGATTGTCAGCGACGCTGAGAGGTTCGGTGATCCAAGATTAATACTTGTTGCCGAGCGACTCTTGGCCGAATGTCTGATCCACTACGGAGAGTCGCCTTCTGATCGTCAGGAGGGCCTGACGATTCTGAGTGAGGCGTTATCATACGCGCAAGACAAGGAGATTGTCTTTGAGGTCGAACGTATTCGATCTGCTCTCCAACGGGCGTCGAGCGCCGATTAAGTGAACAGCTGTCGGCACTGGCTCCTGAACGCCGGCTATTTACCCTTTTTCTCTACCGGCTCCTCTGGGATGACCTGCAGTGTCTCCTGAGTAATCCCTGGCGGGGGCGCCGGTTGCGGGGTTCCTGGCGTGGAATCGCTGCCGGGCTCCTCCGTCACCTTCAATGTCTCTTGAGTAGTGGTGTCCCCTTCATCGGGTTTTGTCTCCTTCTTGGGGTCGCCACTACAGCTGAATACAAGAGCCATGGTGATCACACCGATCACCAAAAGTAACATAATCCGTTTCATCCTCGGACCTCCTCTTTTCAAGGTGATTAACGACCGTAACCAACAGAACACATTTCAGTTTCCGATAATATGGCAATTCAAATGGGTAAGCGCAACAGTTGTTATCTCCGTTTCCTACCCTCGTCTGTGCCCTATGCAATAGCGTAGCATGTGACACCGGATACGCAAGAAAAAAACCGCCCCATCGGAGCGGCTCTTGTAGAACTTGGTTCAGCCTTGGGTGGTCAGCAGGTCACGCCGAGGCCTCGGGGCGTTGCGGGGCTGGTTTGCGGCCGCGGACGTTCTTGATCACTTTGCCCGCCCGCAGGCAGGATGTGCAGACGCTAATCCGCTTCGGTTTGCCGTCCACCAACGCTCGCACCCGCTGCAGGTTGGGATACCAACGCCGCTTGGTGGTGTTGTTGGCGTGTGAGACGTTATTGCCGAATCCCGGCTTTTTGCCGCATATTTCGCAAGCTTTGGCCATTATTCTCAACTCCTTTCAGTCAAGCTTGGTAATTTATGGCATATATCGGAAAACGCAAGCCTATTCTGAGGCCGCAACCGGCTTTTTCGCGCTTCGCGCGTGCCCTGTTCCGGGAGAGGCGGGTGGCACTCTCAAACTCCAAAAGCTGTCATTGCGAAGCCGCCGGCCACAAGTGGCTCTTAAGGGCGGCTGTGGCAATCTCAATTCGTTGGTGGACAGCGAGAGAGAGATTGCCGCACTCCCAACGACACGAGTGTCTTTGGTCGCTCGCAAGGACGAGGAAAGGGGCTTTTTCAACAGGCCCGTGCCTGCGGGTTCAGTCGCAATCAACCCTGGCGCGCGTAGCGCGAAAAGGACTGCTTGCTGCTTTTTCGTTGCTTTGGGGGGGAACTTGTCGCTAAATAGCTACTAAGAAAGTAAATGCTATCGACAGGAAACCTCTATGCTCGATATGAGATTGATCCGGGAGAATCCGGAACTGGTCAAACAGGGTTTGGCCAATAAATACGACACCAGCGATCTCGACAAAATAACTGGCCTTGATGAAAAGCGGCGTGTGGTAATCCGCCAGGTCGAAAAGCTCAAAGGACAGCGCAACAAGGTTTCGGCTGAGATCGCTCAGAAGAAAAAGGCGGGCGAGTCGGCCGATGAAGCCATTGCCGCTATGCGTCAGGTTGGCCAGGATATTGGTGCCCTGGATGACGATCTGCGGGAAATCGATCAGGAACTCCAGACGGCCATGAGTTGGCTGCCGAATTTGCCGCACGACGACGTGCCGGTAGGCAAAGATGAGTCCGCGAATAGGTTCGTGCGCGAGTGGGGTGAGAAACCACAGAAGGACTTCGAGGTCCTGCCCCACTGGGAGATCGGCGAGAGATTGGGCATTCTCGATCTTGAGGCGGCGGCGCGGCTGTCCGGCTCGGGATTCTATTTTCTAAGGGGTCTGGGAGCACGATTGGAGCGAGCGCTGTACAATTATATGCTCGATATGCACGTCGCCGATGGTTTCCTCGAGTGCTCTGTGCCGGTCATGGTTACCACTGAGACTCTTTTTGGCACCGGCCAGTTGCCCAAGTTAGCCGAGGATATGTACAAAACGGAACGGGATGATCTCTACCTGATCCCCACCGCCGAGGTTTCGTTGACCAATGTCTATCGAGGCGAGATTATCGATCACACTTTGCTGCCGTTGAATCTGGTCGCTTACACCCCCTGTTTCCGCCGGGAGGCGGGGGCGGCTGGCAAGGACACCCGCGGTATGATTCGGGTGCATCAGTTTACAAAAGTGGAACTGGTCAAAATCGTCAGGCCGGAAAAATCACTCGAAGAACTGGAGAGTCTGCTCACTCAGGCGGAGAAAGTCCTGCAGGGACTGAAGCTGCCATATCGGGTGATGGTTCTTGCCACCGGTGATCTCTCCTTTGCGAGTGCCAAGACCTATGATCTGGAACTGTACGCGGCCGGCGTCGACAGGTATCTCGAGATCTCCTCGGTGTCAACGTTCGATGATTTTCAGGCGCGTCGCATGAACTGTCGTTTCCGGGATGCAGAGGGCAAGGTCCGTTTCCCTCACACCCTCAACGGTTCCGGGCTGGCTTTGGCGCGGTTGATTCCAGCGATTTTGGAGAACTACCAGAACGCCGATGGCAGCGTCACGATCCCTGACGTGCTACGGCCGTATATGGGCGGAGCGGACAAGATAGGCTGATGGCAAACCGATCCAAATTGTCGCGTCGCATCCATGCCCTCTACATCGGCAGGTCGACTTTCCTGAAGGTCTTCCTCTTGGCTGGCGTGGCGGCTGTATCGGCTGTCTTTATCTGGTACACCTTCGACGTCATCGGCCAACTCCAGACCGAC
>DAOVOW010000344.1 GCA_030629485.1 bacterium | reverse complement strand
TGCTTTTTCAATAATCTGCTGCGCCTTACCCCCCGACTCGCTTCCCGCATAGTCCGTCAGGTTGGCTATGAAATCGTTATACCGCTCTAACGCAGCGCGCGCCGCCTTCAGGCCGTCGAAGGTAAAGTTCAGTTGCTGCCGGTAGTGCGTGGCCAGCAACAAATAACGAACGGCCGCCGCTGAGTAACCTTTGTCCAGCACATCACGAAGCGTGTAGTAGTTTCCCAGGGACTTGGACATTTTGCGGCTTTCGACAATGAGCCACTCGCTGTGCAACCAGTAATCAACAAACTTCTCCCCCGTCGCCCCTTCGGACTGAGCGATCTCGTTCTCGTGATGCGGGAACATATTGTCCACGCCACCGCAATGGATATCGAAGTGATTGCCCAGGTATTTCATGGACATCGCCGAGCACTCAATATGCCAACCCGGACGACCCTTGCCCAAATCGGTCTCCCAGTAGACATCACCGTCGGCCCCATCCCAGGCTTTCCAGAGAGCGAAGTCGGACACCGAGTCCTTTTCATACTCATCGGCCGCTACTCGCGCTCCGGCTTTCAGCCCGGTCAGATCGAGATTGGCCAGTTTGCCATAGGCAGGAAAGGCAGAAATCCTGAAGTAGTAGTGGCCGTCGATCTCATACGCCAATCCGTTGTCCAGGAGCTTTTTGATGATCGCCACCATCTCCGGGATGTGGTCGGTTGCGGCCGGGTAGTACTCAGCGCGCTCTATTCCGAGTGCATCAAGATCCTCGAAGAAGGCCTTTTTGAGCGGTTCGGTGTGCTCCTTCAGCGTGATCCCCGCGGCCTGGGAATCGCGGATAGTCTTGTCGTCGACGTCGGTCAGGTTCATCACCTGGGTGACCTGGTAACCTTTGTACTTGAGGTATCGCCGCAACAGGTCCTCAAACATGTACGTACGGAAATTGCCGATATGCGCGAAATCATACACGGTCGGCCCACAAGTATACATACGCACTTTGCCGGGTTCGATCGGTTTGAACTCTTCCTTAACACGAGTGAGACTGTTCTTCAACCTGAGCGCCATCGTATTCTAACCTTCCGTGAATGACTGGACCGTTTTCTTGTCGAGCTTTTTGATAACCTCGACTATGAGCTTAACCGTATTATCATAATCGGTGCGGTTCATGATTCCATTATGAGCATGTATGTACCGTACCGGCGCCCCCAGGTAAATCGTCGGCACGCCCAGGCGCGATAGATGAACCGGCCCGCCATCACCGGCGCCACGCTCCATCACCGACAGATGGAATGGAATCTTCTTCTCCTCAGCCGTCTTGACCACCAAGTCCCTGAAAACCACGTTGGGAATCATCCTGGCGTCGTAAACCAGGATCGTGGGACCGCCGCCCAGCTTTTCGCGTTTCGAGAATGGCTCGGGGGGAAGGTCCTGAGCCACACCGACGTCGACACAGAAACAGACGTCCGGGTCAACCAAATGGGCCAAAGTGTGAGCGCCACGCAGACCTACTTCCTCCTGAACCGTGCCGCCCGCATAGATCGTGTTGGGATGTTTGGCCCGTTGAAACTTGCGGACCACGTCCAGCGCCACCGCACAACCCATGCGGTTGTCGAACGCTTTGCTTAGATACTGCTTGCGATTACCAAGAACCACAAACTCGCTGTCAGGAACAATCGGGTCCCCCTCCTTGATGCCAAGCTTCTTGCGAACATTGAAGCCATCCTGAACACCGACATCCAGAACCATATCACCGATCTTCTGTACTTTGGTGCGCTCGCTGTCCTCAAGCAAATGCGGTGGCTTCGAGCCAATGACACCCAGGACAGGACCTTTCGAAGTCAGTATCCGCATACGCTGTCCCAGGGCTACGTGCGGCCACCAACCGCCCAAGGGGAGGAATTTGATATAGCCGGACTTTTTGATCTCCTTGACCATGAAGCCGACCTCATCCATGTGACCTATGACCATGATGCGTGGTCGATCATCGCCGCCTCGTTTTCTGCCGACCACCGACCCCATCTTATCGCGGAGTATCTCGTCGACGTTCCCCTCCAATTCCCTAGTCATTATCCTGCGAATCTCGTGCTCGTATCCCGAGACGCCGTTGGCCTCAGTAAGCTCCTTCAACAGTTCCAAAGTGCGATCCATAGCGAATCCTTGTCAGTTTGTTTGCGGCACCTAATTCAGTCGATGCAGAATCCATTATTATATGTGAGCGGCGCCTGGATGTCCATCGAAAAATCGGCCCGATCACCGGCGCTTGTGAGGCAAGGGCAGAGGCCTTTCATCAACGGCCTTCCTGGCGATTAGAAGTCGAAATGCATTACCAACTCAGACAGCGACGAAACCATACGCACATCGGACGCCATGGGATCGGGATAGCCGCGACCATCCTGCCGTCTGAGCACGGCATCCATACCTATACCATTGGGTCCCTCAATGTCCTCCACGTAGCGATCACCGATGTACACACATTCGGACGGTGCGAAACCGGCCAGGTTGGCCGCCTTGAGGAAAATCTTGGGGTGCGGCTTACGCAGACCAAAACTGGAGCTGAACAGCTTGAACGACAACAACGGCTCAAGACCAAAGCGGCTGAGTTCGTCAAGGTGAGCACGCTCGGGAAAGACGGTGTTGGACACCAGGCCGACGGTGCCATATCGATCGTTGATTCTCGACAGAACCTCAGCCGCATCCTCGTAGGCATAAAGGTACTGACGCACCGGTCCGTAAAATACGTCAAAGAGTTTGTCTACGAACGAGTCGTCGGCATCAATGTCAAACCTTGCGAGCAATTTGGTTATCACCTGCGGCACCGTCCACTCCACCAGCGTCTCGGATGCGATCTTGCGATACTCATTCCTGAGTTCCTGGTAAACAATGTAGAACCCCTCATCGTCGGGTAACTCATGGCCGCGTTCAATCAGGAACCTTCTGACGGCGGCCATGCAATCGACGCTCACTTCTTCCCAGGTCGTGGACGGGTAGTCGATCAACGTAGAGCCCAGGTCGAAGATGACGGCTTTGGGGGTAAGCTTGTCCATATTATTTGGTCGGACGATTCAGAGCCGACTCCAGGAGCATCTGCATCAATTGTGGAAAGTCAATTCCGTCCGCCTTTGCCGCCATTGGCGCCAGCGACAAGTCGGTCATGCCGGGTACGCTATTGAGTTCCAGACAGTAGAAGCGACCGTCTTCATCCAGGATGAAATCAACACGGGCCAAACCGGCGCAGCCGATTACTTCGAAGAGCTTCACGGCGGCACGACGTACGGCGTCGCCGATGGATGCGGGAATGACGGCCGGACAGATGTATTCCGACTTACCGTGGGTGTACTTGGCTTCGTAGTCGTACAAGCCACTCTCAGGAACAATTTCGATCACGGGAAACGATCGACCGTCG
>DAOVOW010000399.1 GCA_030629485.1 bacterium | reverse complement strand
GCGCGCTGTTTACATAGATCCGGATGATGTAGAGGAGATCGGTGCGGGACTACCCGCGAGCAAACGCAGCTTTCTGAGCCGCCTGTCCGATGACCCGCGCGCCTTTGTCCAGATTGCATTGGTTTACAACTCGGCAGCGCTAATCGTATCAACAGTGGCGACAGTACGGGTGCTCGAGAGTTTCGCCCAGCGGCTGGAGATGGCGCCACACTTGCTGATCGCGGTGGGACTCGTCCTGGTTTGGCTTTCATTTGTTATGGTCGTCGAGTACTTGACCCGCCGCGCTTCACGGCGTGCCGTCAGTCCACAGATGCTGCGTCACCTGTGGATCATAGCCACCATTTATATTGCTTGCTATCCCGTCATCTGGTTGTACCGGCGGGCACTGGTGAGGGCGCAGAAAAGCGTGCCGGTTTCGGAAGAAGAAAAAGAAGAGATCGTCGAGCGCGCCATCGAAACTCTGGCCGAGGAGGCGGGGATTAGCGAGACAATTGTCGAAGACGAAGAGAAGCAGATGATCGGCCAGATCTTCCTGCTGGACCAGACCGTCGTACGGGAGATCATGATCCCCCGAATTGATATCATTGGCATCGACAAAACATCGAGCTTCCGTGCAATCCGCGAACTGGTGCTCACCGACGGCCATTCACGCTACCCTGTTTACGATGGAGCCATCGACAAGATTGTCGGACTGGTCTATGTTAAGGACCTGTTCTCCAACATGCCGGAAGCGGGCGAGAAGTTCGTAATTGAAAACTACCTGCGAGTTCCATACTTCGTACCCGAAACCAAAATAATCGGCGAATTGCTACAAGAGTTCAAGTCCAAGAGATTGCATATCGCCATGGTGGTCGATGAGTACGGAGGGATAGCCGGGTTGGTGACATTGGAAGATATACTCGAGGAAATCTTCGGTGAGATACAGGACGAACACGACACCGAAGAGGCTGAGTTCACTGAGCTTCCCGACGGGCGTTACCGGCTGAACTCTGGTTTGCTGGTTGAGAAGCTGCAGGACTATCTCGATACCGACTATGAGCAGGGTGACTATGACACGGTCGGCGGCCTGATATATGATCTCGTCGGATCCGTTCCCGAAGAAGGGCAAAGAGTCCAGTGGCACGACATCGAGTTCGAAATAGAGCGGGTCGAGGGTCAGCGAATCCTTCTTGTAATTGCGAAAACAAAGTAGTCATCCGGTGTTCTGTCCCGGATTACATTTACCCCGCCTGGTGCCCGGCGAGTCTTCTGCAGGCTGTTGAAAAACGCCGCAATAGTCATTGCGAGGTCGCCGGCCACGAGTGGCTCTTAAGGGCGACCGCGGCAATCTCTAAGTGGCTGCCCCATAACAATTGGAGATTGCCGCACTCCCTTTGGTCACTCGCAATGACATCAGTGGGGGACTTTTTCAACAACCTGCAAGGCACCGCTCTTGTCGACAGCAACCTCTTGGACGGACTGAATGATCTCCAGGAGGGGAGGAGTCCCTTCAAAACATACCAGCGCTGCGTCCGCTGGGATAGCATCTCGGCAACCCGATGTGCCGATGTTGACCACCACACATCGTACATCGTACTTGCGGCAGACTTCAAACATCTGGAACAGTTGTTCTAGCCTCGGGAAGTTGCCGTCGCAGATCACGATATCGACGGTCGTGTTCAAATCATCCAGCACCTCGTCGATGTCCTCAACCACCCGCAATTGACAACCGGAGTCGTCGGCTTGGCGTTGGTAATTCTCGGCCAGGCTCCGATCCGCCGTATGGAGCATCAGCCGATGACACGAGCAAGTATGCCCCTTGGATGCTGTCGGCAGGTCGGTGCTGTCAAGCGGCAGATAGAGGGAAAAGGTCGTGCCGATACCGACAACTGATTCCACCGTTAGATCACCTCGGTGTTCACGAGCGATGTTGCGGCTGATCGAAAGCCCCATCCCGGTGCCGGTCACGGCATCCTTTCCCCACACGCCTTTGGTGGAGAAGAAGGGGTCGAAGATACTGGAAAGGTGCGCTGAGGGAATGCCCTTGCCGGTATCGGAAACCTTGATGACGGCATGATCCTCCTCGCGCACCAGACCGACGGTGATTATGCCGCTGCCATCGACAGCATGTTGTGCGTTGATCAGCAGGTTCAGCAGTACCTGCTGGATCTTGCTTGCAGAAACCATCACCGGTGGCGGATCGGCAAAATGTGTCACGATGTCGATCGACTGGTTCCGGATCTCTTTTTCGATTAGCTTGATCGAGTTCTCGATTATACTCTTGAGATCCTCCGGTGCGATATCGTCAGGCTTGGCCTTGGAGTATGTCAACAACGACATGGCGATGGTGTTGGCTCGTTCGCCCAACTCCACGATCTGTTCGAAGCTGTCCTGCGCCGTTTCCATTCCGTCCTCGTCCTTAAGAATAGATAATGCGAACGACGCGTTCCCGATAATCCCGGCCAGGTAATTCTTAAACTCATGCGCCACACCGGCAGCCAGGGTGCCGATGGCCGACAGCTTATCCGATTCAGCTAACTGCTGCTACACCGTTATTTCTTTTGTAATGTCCTCAGTGATGGCCAGATAGTTGATGATCTCGTTGGCGGCATTGAAGATCGGCGTTATCGTCAAACGAGCCCAGAATAGTCCGCCGTCTTTCCTGAGGTTACGAGTTCTTCCGGACCAGGTTTTCCCGGATGATATATCCTGCCACAACTCGCTGTAAAAAGCGTCATCATGGTGGCCGGATTTGAGCAAGTTGGTGCGTTGACCAACGGCTTCGGATGAACTGTAGCCGGTGGCTCGGCAGAACTCAGGGTTGACATACTCGATGATGCCGTTTGGGTCGGATACACAGATCAGATTGGCCGACTGGTCAACCGCCGCCGACAGCTTG
>DAOVOW010000309.1 GCA_030629485.1 bacterium | reverse complement strand
TTCTTTGCGTCGCTTTTGGGCCATAGTGCGTCGCTCGACGGTTTTGGTGCCCGTCTGAGCCGATTTCCCCGCGTCACGAGTATTCGCATTCGAATCGCATCGCATTGTAAGACAGCCACATGCGAAAAAGATAGCTGTCATATGATGCGTTTGGCACGATTGTTGTGTCACGCGAGATCGGACAGCAGAATGTTCCCAACCTCTCTGCCAGTATAGTGCTGACAGTTCGATTGCCGGGTGTGGGTGACGGGTTTCAACACGGGTCAAGACGCCCTCACCTCACCCGGCGCCAAAAGAAAGGAGGAAGACAAATTGGTTGCGGATTCGACGGCTATAGGTTGGGTTGGAATGCAATTTGAGTTTGGAAAACCGTAAAAAGGAGCTTAGGTATGTTGGAAGGAAGAATTGTCAGAAAGGTGATGATGGCGGGAATAGTTCTCTGCGGGATAAGCATGACAGCCATTACCGGCTGCAAATGGCCTAAACCGGAGATGGACTACATGGGCAAATATGATCAGAACGGCAACTGCATAAAGTATGGCAGTGAGTGCGCCGTAATCAAAGTCAACGCGGCAGGCGGATACACGGTCCACGAGTACGTGGTTGATCTGAGATAGCAAGCCCGGCGCGGTGTGGGCCTGTTTGTCATGTAGGCAGGTTCCACCTCGCCCGGGATTAGCCTTGAAGAAGGGATGGATACCGGATGCTGAAAGTGTTTCTACTGGTGGCGTTCTTTTTGATCTGTAACGCTCAGTCCCATGGGGAGACTCTGTTGGTTGTTAGCGAAGACAGTATTGTTTTTGACAAAGAAGACATCGAACGAAAAATGGGCTATGACGAGCATCAGGTTGGAGCCTACATAGAAGAAGACCTCGCGCTGGTCGGCGTTGCAAACGGTGTTTATGCTCGGCTATCGCCGGATGCTCCCTGGAAAAAGCTGTTGGACTGCAGGCAACGGGGTGACAATTGGGGGAGTGATTTCCAGGTCGCAATGCAGACAAGTGTCCTTTTCTACCCCACGCAGTTTTGGCGGACGCCGGGCGCCGATAGTTTCTTGGTGTGGGACGACTATATGATTGCCCCCTATTCAATGAGCCTGGGGGATGACCAGGTGCGAATCAAGTACTTGGAATCGTATGATGAAGCGATTGGTAAAGTCTACGTTGACAATGTTAGCGAATGTAACGGCCGACTTCTAGGTGGTAAGATTTCCGTTGGCAACGAAATAATCGTCATTATGTTGTCGGCCGACATGTCGGGATGTAGGGATGGCTACAGGTGTCCGATGTCACTGAGTGACAGTCTGGGCCGCTTGGGCTACGGCACTCGTGAGACGTACCCTGTCTTCAATCCGGTGGACAGTTCTATCTGGATAGCATTCTTTGCGTACGGGTATATCTATGTTGTGGATATGCACGGTCAACTGCTGGATAGCATTCCGGTAGCGGGTGACGATTTTCGGCTGCCCAAGCCACCCCGGTCGCGCATGAAATCAAAGGCGGTGACACGCGAATGGCATGCCAACTTCACGCGGGTGGAATCTTTTTCGTATGCCCCACCGGGGTACTTTCTTTTTCAGTATCGGATCGGGTGGGAGAAGTTGGCGGTTGATTCACTGCCGCTATTTTCAACCATCACCTGGTCGGCGGACCGCAAACCGGTTGAATTGGATCTTGATAAGCGTTGGCAGGTGGCCGGGGTACAGCCCGACGGGAGGGTGATTTTCACCCGGTATCTGTTGGAAGACAGGAGAGCTGTTGGCTTGATCCTGACCGAAGCCAGGATCGAACCTTGACGATGGACGGCGTGGACGACAGGTACACAAGTTAGAAGCGCCGACGGTGTAATGTAATAATGTAATAGAGGATCAATACCATGATAATACGAATCAGTTTAACGATGGCGGCCCTGCTCCTCCTGGGAGTTCTGGGTGGCTGTGGCAATGATAGCACTCTGAACGACGACAACGGTGACGGCGGCGGTGAACAGAGCAATATTCCAACTGAGTTGGTAGCTGCCTGGACGGTTCAATCAGCAGCCATTAACAGCAGATCAATCTCTCTTGGTCAGTTGTTTTCCTGGGGGGCGGAGACGGTAGTGTGCAGGATCACGGTGCACGATGACGAATCCTACTTGTATGAGGAACTTGAAAGCAGCGGCGCGGTTGGGTGGAGTGAGTCGGGATACTTTAAGGTTGAGGAGAACAGATATACCATGGATACCGGGCACCCTCTTCTTCAGAGCGGGACATGGGAGGTGACAGATAACGAGTTGGTTTTGACAACTACAAGCCAAGGCGGACATACGTTAAAGGTTTTTGCAACCAACTGACTGGTTGCCTCGCATGCTGACAATAAACGAAACGCCGGGCAGAGCGTGAAGCTACTGACCGAGCGAGACTATTGATGACGAGGGTCAATTTATGAGAAACTCCAAGATTATGATCGCAACAGCTCTGACGGGGCTGGTACTTGGTGCTGCTTCGTGCAGATCCGAGCATTCTTACACGAGCTTCTGCGACAGGGTTGCCCAGATATCAGAGACCGACTCAGGGGCGCACCTTGCGATCTACCTTGACGTCCGGGCTTGCCTCTCCTGCTGTGAGGATATGGAAGCCTGGCAACATATGGAATCGGAACTCGCCGACGCCGGTGTCGGCTTCTCACTCTGGGCGCCGCAGGAGGATTCGGTTGATGTTGCAGTGGCAATGGAACTGGAAGGACTGACCACCCCTGTGCGAGTTCTTAGCAGGGAGATTCTCGAGGCGCTGAATTGGGGGAAGGCCACTCCTCCCATCAAAGTCCTATTTGACAATCAGTGCCGGCCGATGAAGGTCCTTGGTCCTGCCGATGGGGCTACGGATTCGAGACGGGAAATCGATAAACTCTTGGCCGAGTTGCTCCCGGAAGGGAACGTCGATTCGACTGGGACTCCAGCATACTAGTTACTTTGCAACGCGACGCTTTTCCGTTCGATTGCGACGCTATTTGGCCCGATTGCGTCGCTTTTGGGCCATAGTGCGTCGCTCGACGGTTTTGGTGCCCGTCTGAGCCGATTTCCCCGCGTCACGAGTCTTCGCATTCGAATCGCATCGCATTGCAGCGCAGCCACATGCGAAAAAGATAGCTATCTCACGATGCGTTTGGCACGATTGTTGTGTCACGTGAGATCGGACAGCAGAATGTTCCCAACCTCTCTGCTGAAACGGTGCGGCGGAATCATAGCCGGGTGCGGGTGGTGGGTATCAGTACGGGTCAAGACGCCGCCGGGCTTGGCGGGGAAGGAATAAAACGTGACCGCTACGGAGGTTTCCATGACCGAGAAACTCAAACCATCAAGATACAACCACTTTGTCGACACCGGCGACGGCAAGCGGCTGGCTTTCAATGCTATGTCGTGCGGTTTGGCTGAGATCAATACCGAGAGCCACGAGGTCTATGAAGCCCTTGCCAGCGGCAATGGCAACGGTATCGATCGCGAAAAACACGCTGAACTGATTGAGAATCTGAAGAAGGACGGCTCTGATCTTCCCCCGTTATGGTGGACGGTTTTCTAAGCATGTAGGTTTTTTCGTTCATAGTCAACAGGACTTATCTGACCCAGGGTCGAGTGGCGTCGGGTTCGGTTATACTTCGTTTCAATCCAG
>DAOVOW010000338.1 GCA_030629485.1 bacterium | reverse complement strand
GTGGGAATCAAAGCGCGAAAAAGTGGCTTGCCACTTCAGCCCTCACAAAAACAGTACCAATTCCAATCAAGATGCGCCTGTACATTGGTTAATAAAAGGACCAGCACCATGAACTCCGAATCTCACGAATCACTAAGCCTTGCAGGGCAGGTTTGTCTTCAAACCTGCCGACACAGGCGGGTTCGAAGACGGACCCACCCTACGGGGACAGCCGATCCTACGGGGACTTATACAGGCCTCGTAATCACCATCGAATCTATTAAGTGAATATAAAAATCCACAAAACGAACCCATTTTCACGCCGTGCGCCCTTCGACTCCGCTCAGGGTGATAGTGGTTGGGTGGCTCACCCCGCCGAGGCGGCCCACCTCTGTCATTCTGGCGAAGGCCAGAATCCAGTCTTCGAATCCGGAACTGGATACCGGATCAAGTCCGGCATGACAGGTTGTTGTCTTGATGTCGAAACCCGCCGGCGTCCCTTCGGACCAGGGGTTTCGATATACAAGACTGAGAAACCGCTCTGTGCTATTAGATACGCATAAAGAAGCGCGCGGGCAGTCCGGTAGACCCGCGCGCAGTGCAGCAAGAGGATTCGAATCAGTGAAAGCTAACTCCAGCAAAGACTCATTCCGGGAGACCTAATCTCCTGGTCGTACTGTTTGTAACATCAGCAAGGGGTGGGGAGGTGTTTGGCCTCCCCACCTTTGCTTGGATTGTGCACGCACCTAATCCTGTCTGCTCAACCCCCTTTTGGTGTGTGCCGAAAGCCCCTTGTGAGACGCCCCCTGGCGCCGGTTAGTGCCTGATGCGTAGCACCGGCGGTCAACGCTCGGTTCCGACGACATCTCCGTGTGAACTACCCCCATAGCCCCCATGTCGTTTGAACCTGGCCCCTTTAGCTTATGGTCGAAGCGATTGTACTCCAGAACTCCAGACTGCCGACTTAGCGGTCGGAGCAGCGGATGTTGGGTCTCAGATGTTGTGTCATGGCCGCCCCGACCATCTATTCCTGTCCACGATGGAAGGCTATTGCAAGGAACAGATGTTTCGTATGGGCCAAGACGACCGCATGAAAACAGGTGGGGGCAAGGGCAGTTGTCCGACGGATCAGGCTCGTCCTGACGGGCGAACCGACGCAGCCAACTGACCCCAGCCTCCCTCCTTGGTCTGACCGTATAGCCCCACCTTGAAAGTGCTACGGTCGCGTTTTCACTCCTGCCATCCCTGGCTCCGGGGTTCTGCAGGTTCGTATCGGCGGCGCTAACGCCGCTGCTACGAACAATACTATCCACCCCGAATAGCCTCCTTTGCCTGAACTGTCCGGGAGAATCCAAGAACGAAAAGATGTTCAACACCCCCGTCTCCCGAATCAATTGGTGGGCCGCCAGCCCCCGTTTGCGGCCCGATTGATCGCCCCCACACCAAAGAATTGATGTCGCGACACGGTTACTCTGTTTCGTAAACGGCGTCAATATCCTCTTTCCGGTTCTGTGCTCCGAACAGTTTGTGTACCAGTAATATTCCAACCAGTCTCTACAAACCTGAATCGGTCGTCTCCCTGTGGACTGGATAGGACATAAACAGGTACCGATTGGCTACTTGACATAGCCAATCTTATCGATCCTCAATGGGATAACGCTCAAGTCATAACGGGAACCGTCTCGGCTAGATCGGCCTCAGACCGCCTGCAGGAAAGCTCGTAGATTGGCCCCTTCACCGGCGATTTCCAATTTCTTCCGGATCTTCTTACGCTGGTTATGGACAGTATGTATTGATATGTGCAGCGCTTCGGCGATTGCCCCGGTCGACAGACCGGACTTCACCATGTTGCATATTTCCAGTTCACGGGGTGACAACCGCGCAAACTTTCGGTCCAATTCCTGAATGAAGGGGGAGGTAACACCGTCAAGACAGATCTCGAGAAAATCCACGTAGTCGTGATTGACGCCGGCTTGGTTCTTCAAACTCTGAATGATCGGCATCAGGATACGGTCGACGTTGGATTGAACCTGTCGCTGCAATTGCTTTTTTTCATCTTCGATCTGAGACAGGACTTCTCTGAGGGCGATGTTCTTCTCTCTCAAAGCCTCTCGTTCCGCGTCCAGTTGTCGGTTGGTGGCGCGAAGCCGTGCCTCGGTCCGCTTGAGATGGGAGACATCGGTCACTACCGCGAAGCTGCCGACGAAATTGCCGGTGGCATCAAACAGCGCCTGAGGAGAAACAACGACGGGCAGGTCATAACCATTCTTCACCTTGAACGCTACTTCGTACGGCCGGTAGCCCTCATCCTTGTTGTGGGCGATACGGTCGTAGAACTCGGCCTGGTCGTTGTCATTGAGGAAAACCGCCGCCGATTTTCCTTCCAACTCCCCTCGGGAGTATCCGAGCATCTTGCAGAAACGATCGTTGGCATAAGTGATGTTACAGTTCTCGTCGAAGACCCCAAGACCTTCGTTCATGGAATCGACCAAGAGACGATACCGTTTCTCACTTTCCTCCAGAGCGATTCGATCACGCAGACGCCGGACAAGTCGCCAGGTTTCCTCCGCCAGCAGGCAGAGTTGGCGCGCATCATCGGCCGTGTAGGGAGTAGCTTTGTTGGCCACCCCGGCCACCGCCACAACGATCTCGTGGTGGAAGATCGGCACACTCATCTGACGCTTGATCGGTCCCTGCGCTCCGGGAAAACCTCGTTTGAGCGGAGCGGCGGTGACTGGTTCATTGGTAATAACGATCTCACCGGTGCGGGCGGCATCCGCCCAGGAACCGGCTGAAGCCAGCGAGCAGACAAGGGCGCGATCAGCAATCAGTTTCTCCCGACCGCTGGGCCGACACCAACTCGGGATGGTCACTGACGCGCCGTCATCACTGACGAGCGCCAGGAAACCGATCTCGCTTGAGGTTAGCTTGAGATTCTCGCCAAGAGCTAGATCGGTGAGTTCACGAACCGAACGAACCGAGGTCCGACCCAGCATCAGGATGGCGCCAAGACGTGCTGCCTCAAGGCTGTCAGACAAGTTGTCCGACAGCACCGATCCTATTATTGACTCAGGCGATCTTGTTACGAGAGGTTTTTCAACCTTTCCGAAAGCGGGCATCCGGTGACCCGTTGATTCAGATAGATTCCGGCCTGCGCGGGAATGACTCGCAGCGCAAGGAAGTTGCTGTTCTCCCCTTCGCTTCGAGTATCTCCATAGTCGGCCGGCACTCTTGCGGCGCGCTGGGGATTTTCGGATGGGCACGGATTTAGTTTTCACCTTAATGGCCATCTTGTCTCCGGCGTCAGTCTGACTTCACTCTGGCCTGACGGACGCGTGGGGGGACTTCGCCACCCACCGGTAAATCAGTTATAGTTAGTATCGGCATGATTGTGCAGATTCTGCACACCCGACTCGACTATAGAAGTAAGAAG
>DAOVOW010000364.1 GCA_030629485.1 bacterium | reverse complement strand
GGCCAGGATCTTCAGCCCCTTTTCGAAGTAGTACTGAGCCTCCTCCCACCCGGCCTCGCGGTTGGCCATCACCCCCATCAGGTGATACTCCTCGGCCAACTCGAACTTCCGCCAGATGTCGTCGTCGACGGCCGAGGCTGAATCGTCGACATCAGCACGCCCACTGGACAAGAAACGGTCTTGAGCGATGCTCGAATTATCGAATAAAGGAACCTCATTAGGATCCTGCTCATTGGTTCGGGCAGTCCTCTCACTGGTGCGGTTGGAACCGTACAGCAAAGGCTGCTGGGAGTCATGGTCAGCCTCTGAAGAGGAGGCCGTCGTATCGGCCTGTTGACTCTGTCTCTCGGTCTCAGCATGGAGGCCGGGTTGGGACATACTGCTTCGGCCACCGCAACCCAAAGCAAGAAGTGACATGATGATAACGAGACTACCCCATACCCAACACAGACTTTTTGAGCTACTGTTCACAGTGAGTTTCCTTTGTTCGTTCATCCAATACACCTTTTCAGGTTATCGGTATTCCAACTGGCACACTTAACCTAAAGGCGGTTAGTCCTTTAACTAACGTTCAGCGTGTTTACTGAAACAAGTTTTTATTTGCCTCTTCTCGCCGAAAACTGATCCGCCAAAACGAGGTCAGTTCCTCTCTACTGCTGAAGAAACACCCCGAAGTTTTGTTACGAAACCAGGTGTATTGCCTTTTAGCATATCGGCGGCTGTTCTGCTTGATAAGGTCAACCGCTTCCTCCAGAGTTGACTCGCCGTCCAAATGCCGAAGCAGTTCACTGTAGCCGATCACCCGGGCCTCCCTGATTGCCTTCCCCAGACCGGCATCAACCAACCTTTCCAGTTCTGCCAGCCATCCCGCGGCCATCATCTGATCCACCCGCCGATCAATGGCGGCATACAATTCCTGACGATCCGGCAAAAGGCACAGGTATTCAAAACTGTAGTCTCCCTTACGGTGAGCCGCTCTGGCCAGAAGCTCGGACTTGGGCTGGCCGGTCAACCGGTATATCTCCAGAGCCCGGATTACCCGGACCTGATTGTTCGGGTGGAGATGCGCCGCTTCGGTCGGATCAACCCGCGCCAACTGATCGTACATAGCCTGCTGTCCGATCCGGGTCATTTCGTCCTGAAGCTGATTGCGGATAGTCGTGTCCTCATTGTCGATCTCAACCACTCCATCGGTCAACGCCCGAAGGTACAGACCGGTTCCACCGACCAGAACCGGGATGCGATTTCGCCCGATAATATCGGCCAGCGCTGCGCAGGCATCGTCGACAAAACGGTAGGCGCTGTACAGTTCGCCCGGTTCAATAAGATCGACGAGATGAAACCTTACTTTGTTGCATTCCTCCGGGGTTGGCTTGGCTGTTCCGATATCGAGGTGTTTGATGATTTGGCGTGAGTCCGCTGAGACAACTTCGATTGGAAAACTGGCGGCCAACTCCACGGCTATCCTGGTCTTGCCGGAGCCGGTTGGTCCGCAAATGATGGGAATGGTCGACGACTCAGCCACGACCAAACCGCCGGTCCAGGTCTTCTCGGCTTATTCTGATGAAAGTCGGACGCCCGTGGGGACAGGAGTAACGATCATCACACTGCAACAGCCTTTCCAGCAGGTGCCGAGCTTCTTCGTCACTGAGGCGATCACCGGCCATCACCGCTGAGCGACAGGCAATCGACTGAGCCATCGCCTTTTTCATATCGTGCCCACTCTTGCGCAGAGCCAAGATATCGTCGAGTACATGGCGCAACATTTTCTCCGGTGACCGTCCGCGACCAATCGCCGGAACCGCTTCAATGTTCACCATCCGCCCGCCGAAGGGCGCCACAACAAACCCGGATCGCCGGAATATATCGGTGGCGGACTCAAACAGTGACAACTGCTCAGGGCTAAGTTCCAACTGCACCGGAAACAATAGAGTCTGCGCCGACGCGCTGTTGGCTTCGATCTGGCGCAGAATTTCTTCGTAGAGCACACGTTCGTGGGCGGTGTGCTGATCGACGATATAGAGATCATCACCCGCCTGCATAAGCAAGTAAAGATCTGAGAACCGACCCACCAACCGAAAGCCGGCGGAGGGTCCGTGTTCGGTTTCCGATGATACCGTGCCTTCCGGTTTCTCGAGAATCTCCCCTGTTTCCGTGTCGACGGTTACCGGATTCGGCACCGCCGCCCCGGAATTATCGAGCTTGGTTGATTGGTAAAGTTCGGCCAGAAATTCCTTAGCAGCCGGTGGCGAACTGCCGATGCCCGCGATGACATGTGACCCGCTCCCGTGATTGGTGTTGCCACGATGACTGCCCGATTCCGGTCGCACCGTTGCGCCGGAACTGAGTTCCGGAATCACACCGTCCTGCCTGAGGGCATCACGAATCGCTGTCACCACGGCGTCATGGACTTCACGGTCGCGCGACAGCTTGATTTCAGTCTTGGACGGATGGACGTTGACATCGATCTCCGTCGGCTCGATGCTCAACAATAGCGCCCCAATCGGAAAACCGCCGGGGACAATGAGCTCACCATAACCCGCGACGAAGGCATGCGACAACATAGGCGCAAAAACGTATCGACCATTGATGAACAGATATTGTCCGTTGCGATTATTCTGCACCACATCCGGCGCCCCGATACATCCCTCAACAGTTACCAAACCACCCTCGCAGGCGAACGACAGGAACTTGCGTCCGCCGCCAAGCAGAGCGCCGACACGCTCCGCCAGGCTCTGCCCGGTGGGCAGATTGAACACAACCCGACCATTCATTTTGAGAGAGAAACCCACCTCGGGCCGCCCAATAGCCAGGGCGGTAGCAAGGCGAGAAATGTGTCTCGCTTCGGTCGTTTCGGTCTTGAGGAATTTGCGTCGCGCCGGAGTATTGTAGAAGAGATCCGCTGCTTCAACGACGGTCCCGACCGCAGCAGCCGTCGGCTGACACGATTGCAACACGCCCCCTTCGTAGATGATCTGGGTGCCGGCCGCCTGAGTCGCCGGGCGGGAAGCCATTCGCAACCGCGACACCGATGCTATCGAGGGCAACGCCTCCCCTCTAAAGCCGTAGGAACTGAGCGACTCCAAATCATCGAAAGCGGAAATCTTGCTGGTGGCATGACGACCGAAGGCGATTTCGACCTGCTCCTCAGAAATGCCGCATCCGTTGTCGACGATCCTGATCAGCTTGACTCCGGACTTCTC
>DAOVOW010000191.1 GCA_030629485.1 bacterium | reverse complement strand
ACGTACAGGGCATCGTCATAATACTTGGAATTGGGGTAGTCTTCGATAACTTTGAGCGATTTCTCAATGGCCTTGCGATAACTGCCGACATTACCGCGGCCTTTCCCCTTGGATTTGTTGCGCGATTTTTCGGCTTCGTTAAACGACTTCTTGGCGTTGTAGAAAGTGTTATAATAGACACAGCCGCCGCCAGCCGAGAACAGCAGCACGACGACCATCAGCTTTATGATCCACAATCTCAGAGGAGATACCACCGTGTGTCAACCCATCCTTATGTCGCTTCGGTCCTTATACTCCGCTTCCCACCACCGGTTTCACGCCTTCGGATCGGTCCGTCGAGCGCGGAGTTGCTTCACCAGAGGGGGAAGGAACTCCCCCGACTTGGCGCTTACATAGAAGTCAGCCAACTCGGTCAAGGGTGTCCGTTCCGGATTAATCTCAATCAGGGTGGCGCCACTGCGCTTGGCCATCATCGGCAACGAAGCGGCAGGATGGACAATCGCTGAAGTCCCGATCGACAAAAAAACATCCGACTCCTCCGAGACGCGAAAGGCGGTTGAGATGATATCAGTATCGAGCATCTCGCCGAACCAGACCACGTCGGGTCGAATCCGGCCGCCGCACTGTTCGCAGGTGGGGATATTGTCGGGGTCTATCTCGGTTTGTGCCGCCACCTGTCGGTTGCAGTCGGCGCACTTGTTGCGGTGAATGTTGCCGTGCAGTTCGAGAATGTTTTTCGAACCCGCGTGGCGGTGCAGCCCGTCGATATTCTGGGTGATCAGCGTGAACTCAGTGAACATATCTTCCAGTTCCGCCAGCGCCTGGTGGCCTGGGTTCGGCTCGACCTTGCCCATTAACTCCCGACGCCAGTTGTACCACTGCCACACCAGGTTTGGATTGGCCATGAAAGCGCTCATGGTAGCCAACTCCTCGGGCTTGAACTCCTTCCACAATCCCTGTTTGCCTCGGAAAGTGGGTACACCTGATTCGGCTGATATTCCCGCTCCGGTCAGGACCGCGCAGCGACGACAATTGAGCATGATTTCAACCAGTTCATCTGTCATAGCGGCAAGATACGTCCGCCCGACCTGATTGCCAACGATAATGTTGGCCGGTGCACCGGTCAACCGCAGACCTGCAACCTCATTCTCCGAATTGGCCAACAAATCGCCCGACGAATTGAGATTGCCGCGTCGTCCGCTGCGGCGGACTCCTCGCAATGACGAAGTCACACCGGTACCCCACCCAGAGCTTCAGCGTCGGGTGGGTTCTTCATTTGTAAAGCCCACCTGTCGCTCCGCTTTAGGTGGGGTACCGAGTACGACGCTCAGCAGAAGTCCGGCAATCTACAGGGAGCAGCCCATAACTTTAGCCTCTAAAGAGATCGAGAATCGATCCGATACATTTAATAGATGTCTCAAAATGAAACAACCAAGGCGATATGGCAATGCAGCAGTTTCAAGATGAAGCAGTGATGCGGTCGAAGATCGACCGCTGTTGGTCCAAGCGACGAAATAGTTCGACGGATGATAGTGAAAAGCTTGACAGTCTGCCCTCGCTGATTCTGGGCTTGCAACTCAGGGGGTATTTGACTGAGCATGATCGGTCACAGTTGGACCGGCTCGCACCGTCTGCCCAAAAGGTTTTTCTGGTTCGCGGTGACCGCGTGCTACACCCTGTGGATGGAACCCCGTTTCCACGGGAGTATGTTGCCGCAACCCCCAGCCAGGATACGGTTGCCCTGTTTTCACATCGATACTGTGTCGACAAAGGGGACCACGGGCATGCTTACAAGATCCAGACGGCCGTGCTCAACCCCGGTCAGCTGGAACCGTTTCTGTTCGGCTGGTTCGGCCCGGAACCCGACCCGCTGGAAAGAGATCCGGACAATCGATTCAGCGATACCGTGGAGCAGTTACGCCAAGTGTTCACGAACAGTACCGAATTGACATCGCGCTTGTCGAAGCTGCTCGACGAGCCGGTGCCCACGTTGATCCTCGACCGAAGTACGGAGCGGGTGCTGATGTGCAACGCTGCGGCAGTTGAACTGACGAAGCTGGATCAGACGGCCACTATCGGGCATCCGTTCGAGCGGATACGCAACTATTTGGGTCGACTGCCGGCCGGTCGGCGCATGACCATGCGACACATGGCCTCTGCCACACCTGAGTTAACGATAATCACCCTGGACGAAACGACCATAACGAACCGTGATGACCACCGCTTCTATGCCGACTTTTTGCTTCACCCGGCCCGGCAGAAATTATCGAGTATTATCATGGCGGCCAAATTGTTACAGACAGACCGATCAGACTTAGGGCCCGAGGAAGTCTCCAGGCTGTCACGGATGATTGCCGGCGAAGGGCGCTATCTGGATGACCTGGTAAACAAGCAGTTGTTGCTTGTTGAGGGGGTATCCACTGCAACCAGATCCGGCAGTATGGTCACTCAGCTTGAGTTGGCCGCCGACAAGGTGAGTTCGATCCTGGGCCAGCCCTGCAACATCGAAATCCAGAACAACTGTCCCAACTCTGCTCCCCGCGCCTCACGCCCGTCCTTCGCCCTGCTGACCGAGGCGGTGCTGAGAGGACATCAGGGTGATCCGAACTTACAGCAGCCAACGGTTGTGACTATCGAGCCGGATGGTTCCACCACCGGCGTCGTGGTTCGTTTTGAGACGGAGATGTCGGATGCCGCGGCTATCGGCGATGACGTCGATCTCATGCTTGATTACGCGCGTCGGTTGGCGATCCGACTGGGTTATCATGAATTCAACAGTAGCTTCATTTCAAACCACCGGATTCGAACCGAAATCCTCCTCAACGTAGACCGAACCACGGAAGATATATGACACCGCCACCGATCTGTCAAAACAGAATCCTGATCGTTGACAATCCGGCTATCGTCGATGGTCTCCAGGTGACCGCTCTGACCGAGGAGAATATGCCGGTCGAACACGTGCAAAGCGGTAACGAGGCGCTGTCCCGATTGGAGGAAGGTTTCGAGTTGCTCATAGTGCCGGACAACGTCGACGGGATGCCGGTCGCAGATTACCTCCCCAGGGTCCAGCGCCGATTTCCGAAAACCGGCGTTATCGTAGTTACGACTCCGGCCAACGTTGATTTGGGTGCGGCCGCGCTTGAGGCCGGTGCGACCGATTATCTGGTGGCTCCGACCACCCCGGCTGCTACCATAGCCGCCGTCCGCCGCGCCCTGAAACTCATACAGATGAAAAACGAATTGGTGGTGTTGCGTCAAACGGTAGCGATGGCCAATGGTTTCGACAACCTGGTCGGGTTGTCGGAGTCGATGATCAAATTGAAAGAGACTGCTCGCAAGTTGGCGCCCACCGACATATCGGTGCTGATCTCCGGTTCGTCGGGCAGTGGCAAAGAGTTGCTGGCCCGGGTTATGCATCATCATTCGCGGCGCCGTACGGGAGCCTTCGTGGCGGTCGATTTCTCGGCCATACCTGAAGAATCAGTAGCTCGCGTTTTGTTCGGCCACGATGAAGAACGATCAACCAGTGATGGCTCCATCGAGAGTCTGTTGGAGAAGGCTGACGGCGGCACGCTGTTTTTTGATAATGTCGACCGGGCGCCGATTTCGGTTCAGAAGAAGCTGGCGCAGTTCTTGAGAGATCCCACCATCATCACGGGCGCCACACAGATCAAACGCAAGATAGAAATGCGCGTGATGGCTGCGACCAGTCAGGACCTGACACCAATGTTCGCCGACGGAAGATATGACCCCGAACTCTACCGTCTTATCAGCGAGATGAAACTCCACCTGCCACCTCTCTCGGAGCGCCCGGAGGACATTGAACTTCTCATCGATTACCTTCTGCGCCGATGGCAAGAGGAATCGGGTCGTGAACTTGTAACCATAAGCCCAGGCGCCATCGAAAAGCTGCTGGCCTACCGTTGGCCGGGCAATGTCCGTGAACTGGATAACTGCCTGCGACGGGCGGCCACACTGTGCCGGGATAACATGCTCCACACACAGGACATCAGTTTCTTCGGGCATGGTGGTCCGGACGTGGTAGTCCGGCGTGAGCATCGTATGCTGCACACGCGGCGACCCAGCGGTCGGCTGGACGATACCCAGCGATCCATAATCGCCCGCGCTCTGGAAGATAACAACTGGAACTTCACCCAAACCGCCCAGGAGTTGGGCATCGGGCGAACAACTTTGTGGCGCAAGGTCAAGAAGTACCGGCTCACCAAAGAGCCGTCCGAAATCGAGGCATAAAGTACCAAACGAGCAACATTATGATAGACAACAACGACAACCACTGGACGGCTGCCACCGGTGTAACCGCCGGTACGGATTCCCGTGGGGGGGCGAGAACGAAACAAGACACGCCGCTCTCGGAAGTCTTCCACGCCCTCACCGACCGACTTCGCAAGGAGTACGATATCGACAAGGGGGTCCTGGTGCTTCGGAACGACGAGGCTCGCCAGTTGGCGGCGGTGTCAACCTGGCATCGCGGTATAGCCCGCGATGGGTTGCGGCTGAATCTTCCCGTGGACGCCTCACTCTTCGAGAAAGTGGCCGAGCAAGGCCATATTTACACCGAGGACTTCTGCGAATCGTTCAGCGGCAATTTCTTTGAACGCAAATTGCTGCTTGACGATGATTCCCGCTCATTCGTATTGCAACCGCTCAAGAGCGATGGCCGGGTGCTGGGATTACTTGGTTACAGTTCGCGTAAGCCGATGGCGTTTGTCACCTTCGAAGAAGGGGCGCTGGATGATATCTGCAATCGGTTGGGGTCAATAATCGAAAAACTGGTTTACCATCAGTAGGTAACGCTCAATTATCCTTCCGGGCGGCCTGAATTTCCCGTCGAGCGCGATTGTGCTCGGCGTTGGTGCGTGAGAAACGATGACCGCCTTTATTGTCAGCCACAAAATACAAGTACTCGGTCTCCCGAGGTGACAGCGCCGCCTTTATCGAGGCCAAGCCGGGCGAGTTGATCGGGGTAGGGGGCAAACCCTTT
>DAOVOW010000421.1 GCA_030629485.1 bacterium | reverse complement strand
GTGGGGGCGGCGTCGACGGTGATATTTTCAACCATCAGGTCCTCAGCCTTCACGACGTCAGTGCCCTCTTTGGAAAGGGCGTTAGCGGCAGCCGACTTGAGTGTATTGGCGAGATGTCGGGCGGCAATCTTCGGTGTGAAGTTCAGTATATCCAGAGCCTTCTGAACCGGCAGACCTTTGACCATGTCAGCCACCAGCCGCATTTTCCGGGGTGGAATGCTCACATAACGTAACTTTGCCGATGCACTAACAACCATGATCACATCCTACCTTCTCACCGACGAACTGCGTTCGGCTAACCTACCGCCGTGACCGCGGAACAGCCGTGTGGGAGAAAACTCGCCCAGCTTGTGACCGACCATGTTTTCCGTGACATAGATGGGGATGAACTTGTTGCCGTTGTGTACGGCAATAGTGTGTCCCACAAACTCCGGAATGACTGTCGAACGGCGTGACCAGGTTTTGATCACTTTCTTCTCACCGCTCACATTCATAGCTTCAACCCTGGCCTGTAGCTTGGCGTCTATGAACGGTCCTTTCTTTAGCGAACGAGGCATCCAGCAATCTCCGATTTATTTATTAGCTCGTCGATCCACAACGATGTGGGCTTTCGACTTGCGTTTGCTTCTGGTTTTGTATCCTTTGGTCGGCTTACCCCACGGTGTACACGGGTGTCGCCCACCGGAACTGCGTCCTTCGCCGCCACCCATGGGATGGTCGACGGGGTTCATGGCAACACCGCGTACAGTCGGCCGCCATCCACGCCAGCGGGATGCGCCGGCCTTGCCCCAAACGATGTTCTTGTGATCGATATTACTCACTTGTCCGATGGTGGCATAACAGTTACTCGGTGCCGTACGTACTTCGCCGGACGGCATCCTTAGGGTTACTTTCTTGCCTTCCCTTGCTACCAACTGAGCCATGGCGCCGGCCGAACGACAAAGCTGAGCGCCTTTGCCGGGGCGTAGTTCGATATTATGCACGAAAGTACCCAGCAGCATCAGACCCATCGGCATGGCGTTGGCGATGCGGTTGTCCACTGTTTCACCCGACATCACCGGGTCATCAACGCGCAGGCCGTCAGGGGCGATGATGTAACGTTTCTCACCATCGACGTAATGCAAGAGAGCTATACGCGCCGAGCGATTTGGGTCATACTCGATCGAGGCCACCCGGGCCGGGATATCATGCTTGTTGCGACGGAAGTCGATCACTCGATATTGCCGCTTGTGACCGCCGCCTCGGTGCCAGACGGTGATGCGACCTTTGTTGTTGCGCCCACCACTCTTGCGCAGAGGCCGAAGGAGCGATTTCTCCGGTATCGTCGACGTAATCTCGTCGAACATCGGGACGGTTCTGAAACGCTGCGACGGCGTGACTGGACGGAACTTCTTAATAGCCATATACTGTTACCAACCAAATCCTAAATATTGTCGAAAATGGCGATGGACTCACCTTTCTTCAGACGCACGACAGCCTTCTTCCATACCGGAGTTTTACCTACATTGCGTCCCATCCGCCGGGTTTTACCGGCGACGATCATAGTATGCACACGGTCGACCTTGACCCCGAAGGCCGCTTCAACCGCTTCTTTGATCTGGTACTTGTTGGCCACCTTGTCGACCTCAAAGACGTACTCGTTATTCTTCTCGCGCAGAATGGTGGTTCGCTCGGTGGCAATATGAGTCATTATTATGCGGCGATGATCAGCCTTCATGCGAACACCTCGTGTACCTTGTCCAGTCCCGCTTTCGTTATAAGCACATAGTCGGCGTTGAGCAGGTCGTACCCGTTGGCCAACGCCGCTCGAAGGTATTGCACCTTCGGCAGATTGCGGCAGGACAAGGCCAGTTTGTCATTGCGGCCCTCATCGAGCACGAGACATTTCCTGCCCTCCAAGTCCAGCTTGGTCATCATGTCGACGACTGCTTTGGTCCTGATCTGGTCGAGTTCAATCTTATCGAGAATCTTGATTCTCTCGGAACGAGCCTTGTCGGAGAAAACCGAACGGATAGCCAGCCGCTTCATTTTTCGGGGCATGTTGGAGCCGTAGTCGCGTGGCTTGGGGCCGAACACTATACCGCCACCACGCCACAGCGGAGACCGAATGGTACCGGCGCGTGCGCGACCGGTGCCCTTTTGACGCCAGGGTTTGCGACCGCCGCCGCGCACCTCACTGCGTCCGCGCGTACTGGCATTGCCCTGGCGACGGCGCGCCAGCAGATTGACAATATACTGATGGACTACCGCTTCGTTGGGTTCGATGTCGAACAATTCCGGTTTCAAATCGGCTGTTCCGACCTCTTCGCCATTCTGATTGAAAACTTTCACGTTCATTTATCTATTCACCATCAGCCGCGGTTGGTACTGCGTATCTTCACCAACCCGCCTCGAAAACCGGGGACCGGCCCTTTCAACAGGATCAGGTTCTCTTTTTCAACGACATCGACAACCTCAAGATTGAGGGTGGTAACCTTCTCATTACCCATGCGACCCGACATACGCATGCCCTTGAAGACACGCGACGGGTATGACGACTGACCGATTGACCCTGGCGCGCGCGCGGTCGGACTGGCCGTGAGTTTTGTTGCCGCCGGAAAAATGATGCCGCTTCATGGTGCCGGCAAAACCAAGT
>DAOVOW010000283.1 GCA_030629485.1 bacterium | reverse complement strand
ATGATTGCTCGCAGGCAAGGTAGTCGGTTATATGTCAGGGAGGCCAGCCAATGCGCGATAGCCACATCGCCTTCAGGGGTACGCTACAGCAACTCTTGGAGAAGGTGGGGAGACGATGCTGTTTCACAAGACTGATCACCAACACTCACACGCGCTGTATCGCATCCTTAGGTCAAGTTCACGCTATCACGTCCGGGGAGCGCATTGTGGACCAAGATGATCCACAAAACTCGTCACCGGCATTGGCTCAAATATCGCACGGAGGCCTTCTGATGTCAAGCCAAGTTGTGAAAATGATAACGAATATAATCGGTTTGACATGGTTGTAAGCCCAGACTATATTGCCAAATCTTATGAGCTTAGGAGAAATCCGACTCGCTTTGGTTAGTCGGATCAAAACAGAAAATCGGGTGGAAAAATCATGACTAAATCGCTCCTTAGAATATTGGCCGCGGCCGCGTTGTTCTCAGCCCTTCTGGTCGGTTGTGGCAAACAGGAAGTTGAAGAGGGACCTCGCTACGAGATTCCGGCGGGTTGGCTGACCTATACCTACGAGAACATCAAGATCATCTATCCGCCCGGTCATCTCCACACTGCGTCCAGGCACGACTTCGCGGTCTGGTACAACTGGGCGCTGCGAACCGACTGCAAATTCCTGAACATACGTATACCCGTAGACACTCTGATCGTGTTTTACTACACCGGTCATGGTCAGGGTAACGAGATGACCGATCACTTTTATCCGTGGGCCGATCGCAACGTCATCCATTTCTGGTTGCCCAGCCACAAAGGTCCAACGCTGGTGCAGTTCCTGTTGCCGTACTGGCTGGACAAGGAGCCACAATACCAGTTTCTCAAGCATGGCCTGATATCGCTGTTGGATTACTCAGACCAAAACTACCACGAGTTCACGTGGCGCTACTATCAGAACGACAGCCTCATTCCGCTGGTCGAATTGTCCAAAGACACCACCGTCGACTCCAACAAGGAACGCTGGCAATCAGCCCTGAGCGCTTCCTTTGTTGACTTCCTGGTTCTCCACTACGGCATTCAGGGGCTAAATCTGATGTACCGTGCTGAGGCGGACTGGGAGTTGGCTACCCGAGGGATTCTCAAAATGCCGACTGACACATTGCAGGCACGGTGGCTGGAATTCGTCGAGAAAGTGGTCAAGGGTGAATGGCCACCGGCGCAACCAGACACAATAGGGTCCCCCAGCTTTGAATTTGATCCCGAAAGTGAGGGTTGATATGAGCGACGAAAAATGGAAGACAGCCATCACCGATATCGGCCCGGGGAAGATCCGGGTCAGAGGGTACAACATTACCGACATCATGGAGAACCTCTCTTACGCCGAGGCCGTCTACCTGATTCTCAAGGGTGAACGTGCCGGCAAAGCCGAGGCGGAACTGATGAACGCCATTCTGGTCTCATCGATTGACCACGGCGCCACGCCGCCCTCGGTGTTGGGGGCGCGCACCGTCATGTCCGGCGGCAACTCGCTCAACGCCGCGATAGCCGGTGGTGTGCTGGTGATCGGCGACACCCACGGCGGTGCCATCGAGCAGGCGGCGAAGATCATGCAGGAGTGGGCGCAAAAAGATGGCGACGTCGCATCAATAGCTAACCACCTCGTCGACTGGATGAAAGAGCACAAGAAGCGCATGCCCGGGTTTGGACATCGTTTGCACAAAGTCGACCCGCGCACCGGCAAGCTGTTCGAGATCGCTGAGCGGCACGGATACCACGGGCGTCATATCCAGCTTTGCCGCGCTATCGAAACAGCTCTCGCTGAGAAGACCGGCCGCACCCTGCCGATCAATGTCGATGGCGCTATCGCGGCGGTAATTTCGGACATGGGTTTCGACTGGCGGTTGGGGAAGGGGTTCTTTATCATCTCACGCCTCCCCGGACTGCTTGCTCACGCCTACGAAGAGATGACCCGCGAACGCCCGATGCGCACCCTCGGTCCCCCACCTTACGACTACGACGGCCCGGGGGAGAGGGAGATGTCATCGAGTGATAGCACAGTTAGTGCGCACCTAAAGACTGGAGGTAAACAGTGAGAAGAACGATTCTAACGCTATCGGTGGTTCTGATCCTCCTCGGAGGATCAACTGCCGCAGATAGTCAATTGCGCAAGATTGCCATTGGCGCGAAGGCGGGATTGAATGTATCCGATATAGTCTCGGACGGAATCGACTCCAGCCCGAGACTTGGAATTGTCGCGGGAGTGTTTGCAACTGTGCCATTCGGCAAACTCAGTGTTCAACCAGAAGTGTTGTATTCCATGAAGGGATATGATGCGGACGAGTTAGACTTCACAGTTGAGCTAGACTACATTGAATTCCCCGTTCTTGTAAGGTACGATTTCAAGCCCCGAAACGGTCACGTGGTCATTGGTCCCGCCATCTCGAGGCGGTTGAATGCCAAGAACTCCTTAGGAGACGACTTAGAGAGTTGGACCGCAAAGACAGTTTTTTGCATTGTTGGTGGCGGAGGGTTTGCTTTTGAGACCTCATCGGGTTTACTGGGAGTCGAAGGCCGCGTAACCCTTGGACTGTCTGATACCTTTGACGAAGACCACGCTCAAGTCGTGTGCGGGGAAAGAAATATCAACTTCTCGCTAATGGCAGCCTGGTCGTTCGACCTATGATCTCGTGTAGCGGGTAAGCGTGGATCAAAACCATGATCGGATCAGATGAGTCTCCTTGCGGCAGGTGTCGACACCGACGCCCTACCTAAAGCGAACCGCAAGGCGGAGCGAGCTACACCCATTTGTTATCCCTAATGCGCGGCAGATGTCCACATCTGCCGCTTGAAGGACAACCCCACCTGCTTCGCTTTAGGTGGGGTACCAATGTGTCGCCGCCCCGACGCGGCAGATCGCTGGACGGTTACACCTTGACACAACGGAGGGACGTGATTAGTATCCGTTAGTATGATCGAAGTTGGCATCTTGATTATTATCCTGGCTGTCAAGTATGGACCGGGACTGAGCGGGCTGTCGTATGACGGATTAGATGACTCACTGCTCCGCCGCGAGGATAGATGGGGACGTTGGGTCTGGGTTATTCAACTGTCGTTTCTGCTCACATTCGCCGCCTGTCTCTATGCTCGCCTCGACACGCACACCTGGTGCCTCGGTTACCACTATGCTCGCCTGTCGGAGGATCCGTTTGCCTTTGACCCGGAAAACGTCGTACTATGTCGACCGCTGACACCCTTCATCAGCTACTGTCTGGGCCTGCACGGAAGGCTGATAGTTCTTACCAATCTCATCATAACCGGTTTCACGATAGGGCTTGTCTATTCTTACTTCCGCACCAGGTTTGACCGCCCCGGCGACGCCTTCCTGGCCGCAGTAACGATAACGTTTTCGCTGGTGGTTCTCACCTCGATTCACTGCGGAGGGTACTGCGACATCCTTACTTACCTGCTCATATTCCTCATGTGGCAGCACCGCGGGAGACGATTGGTCTTCTATCTGCTGTTTCTATTGGGGCTTCTGAATCGGGAATCGGTAGCCTTCCTCATTCCCTGGTTCGTGTTTATCAGTCTGCAGTCACGAACCAACAAGGGGTGCAGGGTCCTTGAACTGATTGTCGGGTTCGGCCTGACTCTGTTGATTCACTATTCGTTCAAAGTATGGGTGGAATCGCACACGGAAATCCAGTACTCTGCGGGCCACTACCTGGAGCCATTATTGGCGGACCCGCTGGGACTGTTTCGTGAAACGTTTTACTATCACGGCCTTGGGTTTTTCTCGGTTTTCAAGGTATTGTGGATCTTCCCGCTGGCCGCTGCACTGTCGCTGTGGAGAGACAAGAATTACTCCGAGTTGACAGGTATGGCGCTGCTGCTGATTTGTTCCTACGCCCAACTCTTTGTCGCCGGAGATACTTCTCGCATGTTTACGCTGGGCTTTATGGTCATGATAATTGCCCTGTGCCGCCTTCTCGAAACAAACGACTTCAGGTTCCGCGAATGGGCTTTTTGGGCGGTCCTGTTTAACCTGATGGTTCCCCAGGTCTACACGGCGTTCGAGGTGGTTGAGT
>DAOVOW010000342.1 GCA_030629485.1 bacterium | reverse complement strand
TTCCAGGCGACCACGACTCAAGCCTCCGAAATTCGTTTCGGCGTCATCGGCTTCATGAAGGGGTTTGGAACCCCGAATTATTGGGTCTCCGGCGGTGGACTGCACTGCGGCAATGGCGCCCACTTCATGAACGGCATCATGCACGTTTCCTGGTCGATCATCCCTGACTTCGCGCACTGTAACTACGCGCTGAACTTCGGTTGCTCCAAGGGACACGGCGCCGGCCACGTGGCCGTTCAGAACGCCACGCAGGTTGCCGATGCCCGAGCCCGTGGTTTCAAGAACGTCGTGTTCGATCCCTTCCAGAGCGCCCAGGCCTCCAAAGCGCACGAATGGGTACCGATCCGGGTAGGTACCGACGGCGCATTCGCGTTGGGACTGGTCAATTCGCTCCTCAACGAACACGGCATCTACGACGCCGAATATCTGATGTACAAGACCAACAGCCCGTACTTGATTCGGCCCTCCGACGGACGCTACATGCGCGACAAAGAAACCAACAAGCCGCTGGTGTGGGATCTGGTCGATAACTGTCCGAAGGTGCACAACGACCCGTCGGTGACGCGGGTGGAATACGAAGACGAAGCTCACGAGGTCGCCCTGACCGGGAAATACACTGTCGAAGGTGTCGAGTGCACACCTGCTTTCGAACTTCTGAAAGAGCACGTTAAGAAGTACACGCCGGAATACGTCGAGAAGATCACCTGGGTGCCGGCGGCCACCGTTAGCCGTATCGCCAAAGAATTCGGTGAAGCGGCCGAGATCGGATCCACTGTCACCATCCAGACCAGCAAGGGTCCCAAGAAAGTCCCGAGACGTCCGGTGGCGACGCACTTCTTCCGGGGCAGTCAGGGGCATACCAATTCCGGCTGGACCTGTCTTTCGATCGACATGGTCAACCACTTGGTCGGCGCAGCTGACACCTACGGCTCAGCCCTCGGTTTGGGAGCGTCGGTCGGCCAGGGCTATGAACCGACCGGCAAGCCGTACCAGATTCCGTACCCTTGTCCGGACGGTCTGCTGGTCGCCCAGACCTGGGTCTACGACCACAAGCCGTACCCGATGCGCAAACCCGGTCCGCCGACCCGGCTGGATTTGCACGACATGTTCCCGACTTCGATCTATAATGCGTTCACCATTACCAGTCCACGCTGGTTCGAGATGTTGGATCGCTTCAAGATTCCGTACAAGCCGGACGTGATGCTCAATTTCGGTTCCAACTCGGTGATGACGATGGGTAATTCGGAGGCGGTGACGGAGAACTTCCTCAAGAAGTTCAACTTCATCTTCTCCTTCCAGCTCTATATCACGGAGTTCGAAGAGGCGGTGGCCGACATCGTGCTGCCCGACGCCTGCTTCCTCGAGCGCTTCACCCCGGCCGTGAGCTTTCCCTCTACATTCTCCCACCCTACAGGCGAGGACGAGTGGGGCTGGACCATCCGCCAGCCGGTGATCAAGCCATTGTACGAACGGCGCGACTTCAACGAAGTCATGTTAGATATCTGCGAACGCCTCGGTATCCACGGCAAGTTTTACAAGGGGCTCAACGATTCGATCGGCGTGCGCTACGGCGGTGAGATGAGCGACAAATACAAGCTGGTGGAAGACGGCAGCGTCAAGCATTCCTGGGAGGACATCACCGACCGCTTGCTCAAGGACCGCTTCGGCGAAAAGCATGGCCTGGAGCATGTACGGAAAAAAGGTGTGTTCACCTGGCCCAAGAAGAAGGAAGACGTCTACTGGAAGTGGTTCAATCCCTCGCGGGTGCCGATCTACTTCGAGTACTTCATCGACTCCGGCGAGCAAATCGACAAGCTGTGGAACGAGTACGGCGGAAAGGACTTCTTCGACTTCGACTGGACTCGCTTCAAGGCGCTGCCCGACTGGTATCCCTGCCCGACGCATACCGAAGAGAATCCCGAATACGATATGAACACTTTCTACTGGCGTGCGGTCATGCACTGCAACTCGATGACACAGCAGAACCCCTGGCTGGACGAGTGTGCGCAGGAGGACCCCAACGTCTACGCCGTGCAGATGCACGTCGATACGGCCAAAGAGAAAGGGATCGCCGACGGCGACAAGGTCTGGCTGGAGAATCCGCAGGGCCATAAGGTCCGGGGTTGGGTCTCGCTCAGCGAGGGGATCGAACCGCACCATTTGGCCATCGCCGCCGTGGCGGGGCACTGGGGTAAGTACATGCCGATCGCCAAGGGTAAAGGGACCTTTTTCAACGACCTGGTGGAGATGGATCTGGAACACACCGATCCGCTCACCTTCAACCAGGACATTTGCGCCCGAGTGAAAATCTACAAGGCGGAAGATTAACCGAACCATGAATCAGGAAGCTGCAGTACAGTTAAGATCGGAGATAACAATGCCACGATACGGAATGGTCATCGATCTCAAAAGGTGCTTCGGGTGCTACGCGTGCAGTATGGCCTGCAAGACGGTGAATCACACGCCGCCGGGAGTTTTCTGGGCGCGTGTCCTCATGGGTGAGGTGGGCACTTATCCCAGTGCCGTCCGGCAAGCCCTTCCGATGCTCTGCATGCAGTGCGAGGAACCCTCCTGTTTGGAAGTGTGTCCAACCGGCGCCACCCAGAAGCGAGACGACGGGATTGTGATCGTGGACAAAGACAAGTGCATGGGATGCAAATACTGTATCATGGCCTGTCCCTACGGCGCGCGGTATAGCGTGGAAAAGTGGGAGAGCTATTTCCCCGACGGGCTCCCGCTTTCGCCGTTGGAGGAGTTCCAGAAGAAGGCGTGGGAGGAGAAATCGGGCGTCGGTGTGGCAACAAAATGCGATTTCTGTATTGACAGGCTCGCTGAAGGTAAGCTGCCCTCGTGCGTAGAGGCGTGTCCGGCCAAGGCACGGATATTCGGAGACCTCGACGACCCCGACAGCGAGGTGTCCATTCTGATCAAGAAGGAACGGGGGCAGGTACTGAATCCGGAGTTCGGCAATAAGCCCAAGGTCTACTACCTCTTTCCGAGGTAACGGCCGAAGACAGCAGACAATCAGCCGGGAGAAGTGATATGGATCCGAAAGTCAATGGTCAGTTGCAACTCGAGTGGGGTTGGCTCATTGCCGTCTACCTGTTTCTCGGAGGGGTCGGCGGCGGAGCTTATACCATCGCAGCCATTAACAGCTTCCTGGGGGAGAGTCTCGCCCTGTCTACGACAGTGGGGTTGTGGATCGCATTCCCCGCCCTTTTGATAGGGACCCTCTTTCTCATGGTAGACCTGGGCTCACCGAGCCGGGCCTTTCTGGCGGCAATGAAACCGGGGACTTCTTGGATCGCCCGTGGCACCTTGATCATCTCCATCTTCATGGTTCTCTCGTTCGTGCATCTGATCCTTCATCAGTTCACGAAATTCGGTGCGA
>DAOVOW010000244.1 GCA_030629485.1 bacterium | reverse complement strand
ATACACTTCTCCAGTGTTGCCGTGGATATATCTGGAGTGAACCGGTTGCCAAGAAAGAGTGTCGAACCTGCATACTCGAAGCCTGTTCTATTTGCATAAAAGGTGCAATTCTCAACGGCAAGCACAGAACCTTCCGATGCGAAGAGAGCGCCGCCATGTTCAGCCCTGTTACCAATAAAGAGGCATGTGTCGATTGCAAGCATCGATTGTCGGGCGGCTATTGCACCACCCCATGCCTCGCCCCAAAGGTCGTAATCCCAAACAGCGTTGTGCTGAAAAATGCACTTGCTTATGCGAGTTGTGGAGCCAAAGGCATATACGGCACCTCCATAGACTGTACAGAAGTGGCTCGTAGCCACATTGTTGGAGAACACACAACCGATGATGGTTGGGGATGAGTTCACACAGAGGAGACCGCCACCTGAATAAATACCGTCTGCCTGCCTGCCGTTCTTGATTGTGAACCCTTGTATAGATGCTGTTGAATCTTCACCGCTATGGAAGTGAAAAGCTCGCCCAGCCTGCTGACAATCTATGATTGTCACCTCTGGACCGCCCCTCGACTTCAAAACGATGTTTTTGCCGTTGAAGTCCATGTCACGATTACCCTCTCCGGTGTAGACTCCATCGTCGACAAGAACCGTGTCACCGGTCATGGCCGCGTCGATGCCCGCTTGGATAGTCGGTTGCTCGGACGGCACGTTGATAGTCAAGGACAAGACAGAGCCGTGGGTCAGGACAAGCAGCAAGCCAAGAATGTGGACAAGTTTCATTCTATGTATGGACAGCAAATGATCCTCCTGGTCGTTGTCTCCGGGAACCCACGCCTACGCTCGTCAGACGAAGGCAGGATCGCATGGATCCTGCCCTACGTATTCGCTACTACGGGCACGGCACCGGCGGCGGGCCGGCGTTGAACATGTAGTCGACCAGCCACACTAAGTCGCCAATCTCTACCAGGCCGTTGTCGTTGATATCTGCTTCCCCGGGACACGGGGGAGGCGGGCCGAGGCCGAACATATGCGACACGAGAAAGACCAGGTCTGAGATGTCCAGCACGCCCAAAGGATCGTGATCGACGTTGCCACGGTCGACACAGCATGGCACTCCCTGCCCGATCTGAACCAGGGCCGGTACACCAGTCAGACCATCATAGGCCGCCGCGGCGCCCACCAACTGTCCGTCGCCGGTGTAGTTCATCAGGAACCCGGTGTTGATCAACTTCTCACCGACTCCGGTCTGAAAGCCGGGACTCATAATCATACGTGTATTGCCGCCTTCCGATGTCCATTGAACATCCAGGCCCGAGGAGTCGTAGAAACCGGGTTCGATCGTGCCACTGAAAGTCAAGAACAGCAAAGTGACGCTACCATCGTATGCCACCGAGAGCGAATTGACCGTAGTATCCTGAATAACGTACGCTGTGTCCCCGGCGGTTCCGGACTTGGTCCAAATCGGTTCGGCATCACCGACGATTACGCGATAGAGATAGGCCAGGTCATTGAAGGTGAGTGTTAGCCCGTCGGCGTTGACGTCGGTGGCTGCGACCTGGGCTTCGATATTGACGTTGAACACAATCAGACCGTAGAAGAAATAGTTGCTGAAGAGCACGAAATCCGTAATCTCGTACGGCAGGCCATTCAGGTTGACGTCGCCGCGATCGGAGACTCCGGGATTCTGGTTAGCCACCGTGAACATCCCGCTGAAATAATCTACCGCCCGGCGAACACTGCCGGAGGTAAGACACCCCTGGGGAGCGCCGTTGATAGTCGGCATAGTGTCTTCGGCCGTGATGACAAAGCCGTAACTGTCGTAAACGTCGCTGGAAAGATACAGCGAATCTCCGGCGGGATTGGAAAGCACGTTATCGCCGCAATCCATCCAGACGAACTTAAGCGGCAACTCCCGACCGATGTTCGAGGGTGAGTTGACAACCTGAAAATGCATCCAGGCCAACGTGCCGTCCTGGTTGAGCCAGCACGATGGATGGATATCACCGTTGTTTATGTCGGCCAGAGCCACCAGTCGAATGAGTCCGGAGTCAACGCTCGCTCGGTAATTGAAATACTCCCAGTCACAACCGTTCAGCAGAGAACCTTGACTGGCGCTCGAAAAGACGAGGCCGGCGGGGTCGTACTGCATCAACAGATCGAATCCCCCGGCCTCGAAGAGCGGTGCGACATTATGGACACTCAGTTGAGCAGAGACCGGCCAGCCGAGCCAGCTATAGTTCTCGCCAACGAGGTACACAGTGGCGTCGGCCACGCCGTCGGTATCACCGTCGGCAAACTCCACGTGTCCATTGTAGAAGTCGATCTCACGAATCGGGTCAAGAGTGTCCGGGCCGCCGGTCAGACAGACATCGGGCGCCCCGAACCAGGTCGGGAAGTCGTCATCCATGCTCCAGTCCCAGCCGTCATCGAATACTTGGTCCGAGACGATAAGACTCCCGTCGTCCAGGGCCATACTGTTGTCACCGCAGTCGGTCCAGAGAAACCGAATCGGCGGTTGCATGCCGTAATTCATCGGGTGGCTGCTGGCTTCGAAGACCAGTATCACCAATTCACCGGGCGCGGTGGCGTTGCAGCTCGGATGAATGTCGCCGTTGTTGATGTCGGCGACGCTGACCGCACGCACCAGCGGAATGTTTGCCGGCAGGCCGTTCCATTCGGTCATCGTGCTGGATCGAGCATCAAAATACTCCCAGCCGCAGTCGGTCAAGAGTTGCCCCTCCTGCGCTTCGATCAATCGCAACGCCGTCGGTTCCCAAGCGATCAGGAAATCAAAGCCGACAATATCCAGACCCGAGGTGACACTGTCGAGCGTCACTTGCACGGTTACGGTATCGCCCGGCTGAATGGGGCCAAGGTTGTTGATCCGGACAACCGTCGATGCTTGGGCAGTGCCGACAGCGAGGGCCGCCATCAAGATGCACAGGACCATTAGGAAACATGAACGCGATGGACCCAACGGGGATTGGATCCGAGTGAGGTTGGTACGCTTTGACATTTTTCCTCCATACAAAGGCGTTTTGCTGTACCGTTGTCTAAAGCGTTAGCGATTTTGTATTCGGCTGAACCTTTTGGCCAATGGTTTCTTGTGTGCTCGTATAGTACGGGCATAATATAGGCTTAGGCTTCGATTTTGTCAATCTGTTTAGTCCACTCAAACGGCCAAAAACCGTTTGGACTTCTATCCGGTTTTGCGTACTTTTAGCGGAAATAACCACCGTCGGACTGTTGTCCTCGCCGTGGGAGACGATATCATTGGAAAACAGTGCGACGATTGGGCGGCCTCGAAGGCATCGCCGTCTATTAAGGTGTAACCGGCAGATCGCCGGTGAGTAGATAAATGAGAACGAATGGATCCGTAATCAATCGTAATGTTCTGATGCTCAATCAGAACTACGAGCCGCTGACGGTCTGCACAGCCCGTCGTGCTATCGTACTCATGTTTCAGGGCAAGGCGGAGATGATCGCCACCACCGACAGTCTGAAAATCCACACGGTTGATACCGCTTACGACGTGCCCTCGGTAGTTCGACTGTGGCGCTATCGCAAAGTGCCCTACAAGCGGATCATGCTCACCCGCAAGAACGTCATCGTGCGCGACAAACATCGATGTCAATACTGCGGTGCTGCCAAGGGTCCGATGACGGTCGACCATGTTATCCCCAAGACTGGAAACGGCTCAGACACCTGGGAGAACCTGGTCTGCGCCTGCACCAAGTGCAACAACAAGAAGGGTGACCGCACCCTTGAAGAAGCGGGGATGAAGCTGCTGAAGAGACCGAAGCGCCCGACGTTCATCACTTTTATCCAACGCAACAACAACATCGCCACCCACTGGCGCCCGTATCTATTTATGGACTGATGTGGGGGGTGTCGAGACTACGGGGGCGACCTACCTATTCTCAAGTGGTGTTTGCGGGTCGGACGGGTGCGGTCTGTGTACTCTGTCCTCAAGGTCGAGATGCATGATCGGGACGCCCTTTTCTTTCAACTGCTCTAACAGCTCTTTTGTAATCGTCAAGTGGTAGTAAGACTCAGATTCAGGTGTGGGAAGCGGTCCCACCATCTCCTTGACAAACTCCAGATGATGCCCCCGGAGGTTCAGGCAGACGGGGACTTCAGCATCTTGAGGAAGTTGCGCTAATGAATCCAAGTATTCCTTCCTCTCCGTCATGATCTCCTCAGTTGTCCTTTTCTTCACCAAGGTGAACTGCTTTTCACCTTCGAAGCGCCGGTACAACTCCTTACCGATGGCGTGATACTGAACCTGAACACCGATGAGTGGTTTCATTTCGAGTGCGCGCATCTCGGCCAACTGCTGCTCCTCTCGCGGTGGCGCGGACTCCAGAGAAAAACGCAACGTGCTGTCGGGCAACT
>DAOVOW010000286.1 GCA_030629485.1 bacterium | reverse complement strand
GGTAGCAGAAACTGTGTGCCGAATGCAACCGCGCCGCTCACTATTGCCGCCAGCAGTCCGGGTCCGAGGCAGCGCCACAGCAGGCCGGTCCAAGTCAGGCTCAATACTCGCGCCATGAGCCACGGGTAGAGAGTCAGATAGAGAACGAGTTGCGGCGCGGCGGCTGCGATAGCCATGCCGACCAACCCATACGGTCCGATCAACAGCAACGCCAGGGCGATTTTCGCCACCGCCTCGCAGATCACAACGTACAGGATGTAGCGATGTTTGCCGATCCCGAAGAGCACCGAATTGCCGATGATCTGAGGCAGAAAGACCGCCGACCCAAGGGCGAGAATCCGCATTACTTCAGCCGCTGCCGCGAACTCCGGCGCCAGCCAAAGCGAAACGAAATCACCGGCGAACAGAACTACCCCGGTACAGAGCATGAATGACAGGTACGAGGCATAGCGCACGCTCTTGAGGTAGACACTCCTGACACCTTCAGTTCCCATCGTTGTCTCAAGGTGTGATATCATCGGGGTCAACGGTTGGGCCACGGCGTTGACAGCGTTGCGCAAGTACAACAGCAGTTGAGCGCCGGGGTGATAAACACCAGCCGCCGCCGAGGAACTGATCAATCCCAACAGGAAAGAGTCGGTGTTGAAAATGATCATCCAGCCGGCTACGATGCCGAACGATACCCGCGAATAGCGGAACAGCAATGTCGCGGTTTCTTTGTCGACCCGTCTGATTGACAGCCTCAGTTCGGGGTACAGTTTGCGAAGCCAGACCGCACCGGCCAGATGGCGAACCACGGTGAAGGCAACCAGCGTTGTAGCCAAAGCGACCAGACCGTACCCTTCGCGCAGCAACCAGACCATGACGATTGTCCGGAGCACTTCCTCGGCGATGGCCAGGCCGCGGGCCAGGTCGAAACGATGGAAAGCGCCCAGGCTGTTGCCGAACGGCAGCAGGTAGAAATTGAAGGCCATGAAAACACCCAGAACCATCAGCGCGCGGCGGCCCTCCTCAAGCATGGCGGGATCGCCGATCCGAAAGTACCCAAAGAACAGAGTCGCAAACAGGTAGATACCACCGGCGACGGCGCTGCCGATGGCAAAATAGAGCAGGGTGGAGGTGTTGAGCACGCGGCTGATCGCGGTGTGATTCTTCTCAGCCAGAAATCTGGATACGTACCGCGTAATCGCCGAGGTAAGCCCAAGATCGAGCAGACTGAAATAGTTGATAGTCTGGAAAACTATGATCCATACGCCGTAGCGGGCATCGCCAAGCACCGATGTAATATAAGGCACGAATAGAAACGAAATGATTATCCGAGCCAGGTATGCCAGCCCGGAGGCGGAAACGTTTCTCGAAAACTGTGGTTCCTTGTCCAACAATCGCTCCTCACCTGCTCATACCAGCGGGGTAACTACCGACTGTCACAACGTTCAGGTCGCATCTGTCGAGTGGTCTGTACGATTCAAGCCGGGTGCGTTCCGTCGTCACTTGACATAACGCGATGGGTCGGTTACCGCGGCGTTCAGAGCCGAAGCGGCGGCGGCAGCCGGTGAGCAAAGGTAGACCTCTGCCTTCTCGGGCACGCTGTGCCCGGCGCAAGCGCCATCGCCGGTGGTCAGACATCGATCACCATCGGTGAGCATTGCCCACGCGGGAAGGTCGTGACTACCGCATCCGGGCGGCATGATGGTAGCGCCGGCTTCGGCCAGGACGCGTACCAAACCCTTCTTGAGCGCCTCCAGATAAGTGTTGCGCGAGGCAGGGAAGACCAGTAAGCTGCAATCCGAGTTGATCTTCTTCCCTTTGAGAATATCGGCTGCGATCCGCAAGTCATCAAATCGCCCGTTAGCTGCTGAGCCGAGAATAATGCGGTTTACCGGCAGTGTCTCAAGCTCAGTGACCGCCTTGATTTCGCCCCATCGTCCGAGGGGAGCAATCTGTGGGGGAAGCTGTTCTATGTTCACCTGATAATGCTGTTCGTAAACCGCATTCTTATCGGCAATGATTGGAGCTATTGTTGTCGACACCCGACCCGTAAGGTAGCGGCGGGTAGCTGAGTCGAAGACACAAATGGCACCGGCGGCGCCGGTGGCCGGAGATATTCCACAGAGAGTGAACCGCTCGCTGACATTCATCTGTGACACCGATGATCCGTGGTATTCGATCACTTTGCCGGATGTGTCCTCCTCGGAAAGCCGCTGCACAATCGACAAAGCCACGTCTTTGGCATAGACACCGCGCGACCGCCGACCGGTGATATCTATGCGAAGCATCAATGGGACCGCCACGGACAAATGACCACTCCCCAGAACATTCGCCAGGGTATCGGTGTCCACGCGCCAACCAAGGCTATTGACGGCTCCGAGCGCAGCCATCGTGGCACTGGCGCCGACACAGAATTTCCCCGGTTGAACCATGCCATCTTCAAGCATGATCTGGTGACAACAGCCCTGGGCATGTTCAAAACAGTTGCGGAGTCGGTGACGCTCGGCGAATTGTCTGACTGTCCTGGTGAGTTCAGCCGTCGATCTGCCATCGTCACCATGGATGTGCGTCAGCGTCACGACAATTCTGTCGGTGCTAAACATCAGTTCGCCTGGATGCTCACGGAATTTCTCGACTATCCGATGCGTGTCCGTATCGCAGACAACCAGGTCCGGTTCGACCTCGAGAGTTTCGCCCACCTCGACACTATCGCGCTTGACTAAGCTGCCTAGGATCTTCTGTGTCAGCGTTTGCTTGCCCCACAGCGAAGTCGACTTTGAACCCGTCGCAAGGCCAGGGAAGTCGAACTCCAGTTGCTCCAGTTTCAGGAAAGCCGGTTTTTCGCGAATCCCATACCGGCGGCGCCAGTTGTAGAAGGCAGCCTTGGAAATCCCCAACTCCAGACCACAGCGGTCATCATCGCCGAATCGCTCCCATAAACTGCGTATCTCCTTATCGGAGAACTTGGGGACCGAGTGTCTGGGAACGTTCTTCTTCCGCCGCCAATACGCCACCAGATAGGCCGGTACGCCGCCCAGCCGTTCACCGATCTTCTCATCGGTTTTGTACAGCTTCTGCAACTGTATCAGTTCGGCCTTAGTGGGCATCTTGCGGCGCGGACTCACAGCTTGTCGAACTCCTTCTTGATGGCATCGTATATCGGCTCCAGTGGAACCGAGATTACTCTGGTCTCGCCGATCACCGGCATGAAGTTGGTGTCACCGTTCCAGCGCGGCACGATGTGCATGTGCAAATGTTCCGGGATGCCGGCGCCGGAGGAGCGCCCCAGATTCATGCCGATATTCAGGGAGTGCGGCTTGAGCGCTTTCTTCATCAGCTTGACCGTCAACCGGGTCAACTCGAAAAACTCAGCCGCCTCCACCGCTGTCAGTTTCTCGATATGAGCCACATGGCGCTTTGGTACCACCATTGCATGCCCGGGGTTGTAAGGATACTTGTTGAGAATCACGAAGGATTTTTTGCTACGGTATACGATCAGATTCTTTACCGAATCCTTCAATTTCAGCCGCCTGCAAAAGATGCAGCCTTTCTCTTTCTTTCCCAGGACAAACTCAACTCGCCATGGTGCCCAGATGGTCTTGTCAGTCATAGCGTTATATGATAAGAAAAAATGCCGGCAGGGACAACCTCTCCTTGAAAGTTTTTTTGCGTTGACAGTAGTGCAATGAGTTTCAATGAGTTACGCATTGACCCGCCGTGTATCATACGCCCTTTTGATCCGACAGTGGTTCAAAGACTTATCGACCGAGCTGTGTGGATGTACTCCTATCGTGGTGTCGGACGACCTCGCCCGACGCCTGCCTTCACACGTCATGACCGTCAGGCAGGGACGCCTGACGGCACCTATAGGAGATTGTGGGCGGCAGACGTCCTCGTCTGCCCCTTGATTACCCTGGATACGTCCTTCAAACGGGCAGCTTCGTAGCTTCGTAGGTTGGCACTGCTCTCCCCCCGTTATGGTGGACGGTTTTCTCAGCATGTAGGTTTTTTCGTTCATAGT
>DAOVOW010000068.1 GCA_030629485.1 bacterium | reverse complement strand
ACGCGCGGCGATTCTGAACTCCGACGTTAATGTGGCCGATGCGGCCGACCTTGATGCAACCTCCACGGCCAGCATCGATAGCTTCTCGCTCGGCATCGCCGGCGCGCTTGCCGCGGGCGACAGCACCAGCATCGGTATCGCTGGTGCCGGCGCAGGTTCGGGAAACTCGGTGACGAACACGATCGAGGCAGCGGTACGGGGCTCGTCGCTCACTACTGGCGGCAACGTCAGCCTGACGGCGGAGGATGACTTCAGCATAGCGGCGCTGGCCGGCTCGGCGGCGGTATCGATCGCCGCGGGATCCGGCACTAATGTCGGTGTTGGCCTGGGTCTGTCAATCACTATCAACGATATCGACAACGATGTGCTCGCGATTATCGACGACAGCGATGTAAACAGCGGGGGAGACGTTACTCTGACCGCATTGAGCACTGCCGAGATCGATGCGACCGCCTTTGGTGCGGCGATCGCGGTCTCGGCTGGTAGCAATGGTACCGCGGTCGGGGTCGGCGCAACGGCGGCAGTGGCGAACAACACCATCACTAATAACATTCGCGCGGCGATCGAGGATACTGATATTGCAAGTGTCAATACCGTGATTGCGGACGGTGCGCTTACGCTGAGTGCGACCGACCAATCCTCAATTGGAACCTTCGGCTTCGCGGGCTCGGTCGCGATTGCGGCCACTGCCAGCAACACTTCAGTCTCTGGCTCGGTCGGGATTGGGGTGTCTCTCAACACGATCAATAACCAGGTTGTAGCTTACATCAGCAACATGGACATGGTCGATGTTGACCACGACGTTACCATTACCGCGATGTCAAATTCGGGAATAACCGCTAATTCCGTAGCCGCTGCGCTTGCCATATCGGGCGGCACTGGCACCTCCGTCGCCATAAGTGGCGGCGGCGCCATCGCACAGAATGTCATCCTTTCGACCACCAATGCCTACATCGAGGACAGTAGCCTCGATGTAGGAACGCTGGGCGTTGTTGCCGGAATCGATATTGACGCCGACAGTATGTCAGCTATTGAAGCCAAAGTGATTGCGGCTTCGGCTTCGGTCGCGGCGGGTGGTAGCAGTGCTGTTGCCGCTTCCATCGGTATTTCAGTGGCGCGCAATTTTATTGGCTGGGATCCCACAGGCGGTGGTGTTGCGGATTATAATTCCGACCAACAGATACCGAGTATCAGCAAGGGCAACGTGGTGGAAGTCACAAGCGGTCCTCGTGACGGTGATTTCTATGAATATATCGGTGAAGACAAGAGCGATGTCGATCTGGTCATCGAGGACTACGGTAATTCGGAACTGTGGAAGCTGGTCAGCCTGACGCCGGATGCATCGCAGGTCCGCGCCTTTATCCGTGATTCAGGCATTAATGCCACCGGCGCGGTGACACTCGATGCCGTCAGTTCGGAAACCATCGAAGCGCTCACGGTGGCAGTGTCGGCTGCGATTGCGGCCGGCGGCAGCACCTCGGTGGGCGCGACCGGCGCCGGCGTTTACACCGAAAACCGGATTCACAGCGATATCAAGGCGTTTATCGATGGCGACATCGATAGTGACACAACGGATGTGCTGAATGCGGACAGTGTGGCGCTGCATGCGTCAGACAGCGCTAAAATCGAGGCCAATGCCGCGGCAGCCTCAATCGGCGCCGCCTTCGGCAGCACCGGCGTCGCGGTATCCATCGGCATTTCCGTCGCCTATAACGAGGTCACCAACCAGGTGGATGCCTACATTGCGAACGTCGATGGCGGGACCATTGCGGGTGACGTGGTAATCGATGCGCGGAGCCTGCCGAACAACGTCGGCATCACCCATGATTACACCACGAATAGCGGCAGCCGGGTATTACAGGAAGGGACTCTGGTTAAAGTGGCTACAGGCCACACCGAAGGCGGCGAAGTCGACCGAATCTACAAGTTCCGCGGATATGCGGATTTTCTCAGCACAGATGGGGGTCAACCCGATGATCTCAGTACCGCGGATGATGATGAGAGCTACGTGTTGCACTTGCTCACCGGGAGCCTGGTTGCCGAGGTGGATGGCGACGGCGAAAAGACCGGCAGGATTTTCGAGCTCACCGCGGCCGGATTTGACGAGGATAACCCTCTGGTCGTTGGCACGACTCAGACCATCGACGATATTCTCACCGCGGGTAGTTTCGATACCGATATAAGGTTTGCTGAATATTCAGTAGACCTCGGTGCGGAGGACTTCACCGATACCAAGTTCTGGGAGATCGCGGACGCCACCATTCTCGCCCGCAGTGCCGCGGCGTCGCTTGCGATTGCCGGCGGTACCACGGGCGTGGCGGTCAGCGGCGCCGGCGCGCTGGCACTCAACGTGATCGGCTCCGGCACCGATGCCTATATAAAAGACAGCACCCTCGATAGTGTCGGCGGCAATGTAGACATTGATGCTCAAAATTCGTCCTCGATTGCCGCAATTGTTGGTGCTATGTCGGCTGCTGTCGGCGTCGGGCAAACGGGTGTAGGTGTGTCCATTGGTGCGGCCATCGCTATGAACAAGATCGGATTCGATCTGGCCGGTAATCCATTACCGATGCAAATCCAGTCCTACATCGAGAATTCGAGTATCAACGCCGGCGGCGCTTTGACCCTGGATGCCCATGCGGAGCAGAAAATCGACGCGATTGTGCTGGCAGGTTCGGTCGCGATTGCAGGCGGACAGACCGGTGTCGCGGTTAGCGGATCGGGTGTATTTGTATTCAACCAGATCGGTGCAGACGTCAACGCGTATATCCTCGGCGATACCGAGATCATCGAGGCGGGCAGCATTTCGCTCTATGCCAGCGATGATTCCGTGATCAACAATGTCGCGGGCGCGGCCTCTGCTGCGGCCGCATTCGGTCAGGTGGGCGTTGCGGTTTCCATCGGCGGCGCGGTAGCGATCAACGAGATCAGCACGTCGGTAGATGCCTACATCAACAACATGGGTGATGGTATAACCGCCGATGAATCCGAAATAATTAACGTTGTCACCGGTGATACCAGAATCATAGGGGATATCGTAGTCAAGGCGGAACAGAATGCTGAAATCAATGCGATCAGCTCAGCCGCGTCGATCGCGATGGGTTTTGGCCAGGTGGGTGTCGCCGTGTCCGGCGCCGGTGCTTCCGCCACCAACTACATCCTCACCAGCACCAATGCATCGATAGAGAACTCCACCATTCTCAATGCGGATGCGATTGATATCGATGCCATCAATACCTCGACTATTAATGCAATAGTCGTCGCGGCATCGGCGGCTATCGGCGGTGGTCAGGTCGGTGTGGGCGCGTCTATCGGCGTGTCCCTTTCCCGTAACCTGATTGGTTACAGACTCGGTGCGGCCGATGCGACAACTTACAAGACCGGTGATACTTCTATAACTGATGGCAAATTCCAATTCGGCGATACTGTGCTGGTGGATGGCGGTATCAATGACGGTGACGTATACGAATACGTCGGTCCAGGCGGCGCAGATGCACTGACGCTGGAAACAGGCCAGAGCGTCGGCGACAAGGACCTGCGCAATACTGACCTGTGGCGGCAAATCAACCTCGATCCCGATGCAACCAGCGTCACGGCACGGGTCGTGGACACATCCATCGACGCTCACGGCACCCTGAGTGTAACCGCGACATCGAACCAGACGGTTGAATCTCTGGTCCTTGCCGGGTCGGTTGCGGTCGGCGCAGGCCAGGTCGGCGTCGGTATCAGCGGGGCCGGTGTCAGTACCCAGAACAAGATCAACACCAATGTCGAGGCGTCGATTACCGGCGACGGCACAGGCATCACGGTGGGGGCGGTGGACATAGACGCCACCGATAACTCGACCATAACAGCCAGCGCCGGTGCTGCGTCGATCGCCGCTGGATTCGGCCAAGTCGGCGTTTCCGTATCCCTTGGTGTAGCGATCGCCAATAACACGATTGATAACACCATTCAGGCGTTTATCACCGGCGCTGACGATGGTATCAGCGCGGTCAAGGGCGACATCGATGTTCATGCATCGGATAACTCCACCATGAACGTGGATGCAGTGGCAGCTTCGCTCGCGGTCTCCGGCGGCATGGTCGGCGTCGCGCTTGCGGGAGCGGGTGCGATCGCTGAAAACGTGATCGGCAATACCGTGGAGGCCTACATTGACGGCGGCAGCATCGTCGAAGCGGCGGCGCGATTTAATTATTACAGTACGAACACGCTGACCGGTACCATCGCATCGCCACCGAGTGTTGACCCCGGAGACAGGGTCTTTATTGTTAACACTCTTCAGGACAGTCCGGCGGATTTCACTACTTCCGACACACCATTAGAGATTTCGACGAACCAGATCGTCGAGCTGGATGCGGATATTGATGGCGGTAGTAAAGGACTTGCTGGACAGAAGTATGTTTACATCGGAAGTGTGGCTCTCATTACGCCGAATCTCGGAGACATTAATTATGTGACCGATAGCGACTGGATCCTGTTTGTACCAGCCGCGACGGCCGGGGAAATATACGAGTACATCGGTGACGAACCCATAGAGCCCGAGGATCCGACGGTTCCCGTGATCAATCTCGATGATATTGTCTACGCCAATTCCGAGGTGGTCGCAGTTCCCAATAACGGTGGCTATGACCTGGTACGCGGCTGGCGATTGCTGGATTTCGGCGCCAACCAGAGTGTCAACGTTTCCGCCAGCAACACATCGTCGATCAATACGCTGGTCGGCGGTGCCGCTGCGGCGGCGTCCGGTGGTCTGGTAGCGGTGTCTGGAGCCGTTGGCGTCGCGATCGGCAGAAACCTGATCGGTACCGGTGATGCCGGTGCGCAGGTAACCAATGCCTATATAGATAACTCCGATATGATCGCCAGCGGCAATATTGGCATCAATGCCATTGCATCTGAAACGATTGAAGCGGACGTGTTTGCCGGATCGGTGGCCATTGCGGTGGGTATTGGTGCGGCGGTGGCCGGCGCCGGTGCGGAACTGACCAACTCTGTCAGTTCAGATGTTCAGGCATTCGCCCTTAACAGCGATCTCGCCGCAATAGGTGATATCGCTGTTCTGGCGACCTCGAGTACAGAGATTGACAAGGCCCAGTCCCTGGGCGTAGCAGTAGCGGGAAGTCTTGGCGCGGCAACGATCGCAGTTTCCCTGGTTGAAAACACGATTGCGAATGATGTTGATGCGTTTATTAGCAGCACCGGTGCCGACAACCAGATTATGGCAGATGGCGACCTGATCATTCTGGCCGATGTGACCAATGCCAGAATTGTTGCGGCGGCGGAAACCGCCTCTGTGTCGGTTGGCCTGGTCGGATTGAGCGGTGGCGGTATTAATGTCACCAACCTGGTAAGCAATACAGTAGACGCCGATCTCATGGACAACCTTATTGTTGCCACAGCGGGCGATATTGTAGTCAAGGCGGATGAAAACGCCTATCTCAGCGCCGAGGCGCTCTCTATCGCAGCGAGCTTCAGCATGGGCGCCGCGGTCGGAGCCTCCGTGGTCAGCAATACGGCGGACAGTGATATCGAAGCAACAATTACCAATGCCGATGTGACGACATTCGGCAATATCGATGTGCTCGCTAATTCGGATCTCAATATCAACAATACCGATACCGCCGGAATCTCGGGCTCGTTGAGACTCGGCGTCACCGTCAACTCGGCAACAGCCGTTGCGAAAAACACCGTCAAGGCGGGTATCCGGCGCGCGGATATCCACGCCGAGACAGGTACCGTGACCGTCAAGGCGGAGGCTGATAACGACGCCGAGGCCACTGCGGTTGGCGGCGCCGTTGGTGCCCTGGCTGTGGGTGCCATGAAGGCCGAAACCACGCTGGGTACTGCGGCAGAAGAGGAAGTCGTAGCGGATATTGGCGATAACACGACCATCCATTCAGACGGATTGATTCTGAAGTCGATCAGTAATGACGACATCTTTGCCGACGGTGAAGCCCTTTCCGGCGGGCTGGTCGGCGTAGCGGGCGCGGATGTGGATACAGTAACCATGCAGGATGCGATCGCCAGAATCGGCGATAACGTTGAAATTCATACCGGAACCCTGGAAATCTTGGCCGATCACTATCAGTCCGTAGACGCACGCGGTGACGCGCTCGCCTTTGGCCTGGGTGCCGGCACCGGCGTAGATGTCGACAACCTGATACTGGGTCAGGCGGTGGTGGATATCGGGCAGAATTCGGAACTGTTTGCCAGCGATATCTTCATTGATGCGAAGAATGTTCTCTCGAAGGAACGTTTTAAAACCGGTTTCAACCTGAGTTCAGGCTCGGTGGGCCTGGTAAGCTTTGGAATTATGTCGAGTACTACCGACATCGGTAACGGTTCGCAGTCGTTTGATGCACGGGTGGATATTGCCAGCGGCACACTGCTGCAAGTTGATGCGCCTGAAGGGGAAGCGACGCCGGTGATCGGCGCTGAATCGCGCGATGCGCCGCGCATTGAGATTGAGACCTACATCAACGCCAAGGGCGTCGACAACGTCAAAGTCGTAGCGGTGAGCGGCCTGGTGGGCGGCGCCAAGGGCAAGTCGGTGATGGATGCCGAGCTGAACTCCCAGGTCAATATCATCGGCGCGACCATCATCAACAATGACGGCGATGTGTTTCTTACGACCCGCACCGATACCCTGCTGCGTCCCAATGCCAACCTGACCGTGGTAAGCGGCCTGACCGGTGGCGGCTTTGCTAATGTGTCCACAGTCACCAACGCGGTGAACGAAGTTAATGTGACCAATTCCCATGTGCGCGGATCGGATATTTCCCTGTTTGCCGGCCAGGATTCGATCCGGGTGCCCAACGTCATGTTCTCCTTTGACGACGCCCAGGTGTTTACCGCGTCGCTGCTTCCATCCATTGGGATTCCCGACGTCGACGCTGATATATTTGAAAATAACATTGTTAATGTCCTTGGCAATACGGTGATCGAGGCGACCTCGGACATCAACCTGTATGCCACCGAGGGTATCGGTGGCGGTGACCGGGCAAAAGTCACCGGCAGCGTATTATCGCTGTCCCTGGTGCCTTACGCCGTTGAGGTGGACACCAGCAAAGCGAGCGTGACCAGCAACAATCAAGTCAATATCGCCAATACCGCCTATCTTGAGGCCGGTATCAACAACCAGGCACCGTTCTATATCCTGCCGATCAGTACGACGGACGGCCAAGCGGGTATCGATCTGCCCGACGACGTCAACGTGAACGAACTCGAGACTGGGGGGGTGCCGCTGACCGATGCGCACAAACTCTATTTCGGGCTGGTCGATGGTTCGAACAATCCGCTGGATGCTGACCTGGAGTTCGAAGCGATCAACCTCGATCAAATCGGCTTCTTTGTCGACAACGGCACCGTGATCGAGCATAACGGAAACTTCTATGTCATCGATCCGGATTTCCTTCTCAGCGACGAGAGTATCAACCTCGTGCTGCAGGATGAAGATTTCACGGATACGGAACGCTGGAATCAGATCACCACTCCTATTGACCTGGAAACGAACCCAACGCCGACGGTTTCCAACGGGCAGGTTGTCCGAACCGCTGATGATGTCGCGTATGAGTTTGTTGGTACCGGTAGCCATACCGTCACGGCTGTGGAAGATTTCAACGATACGTCAAAGTGGGCGATCGTCGGGGAGATCTACGCCAGCAACGTCACGGACTCGCTGGCACTGGATCTGAGCGGCAAGATCTATGTCGTTAAGCCGGTGGATGTCGAGACCCCGGTCCTGACCTACGTGAATATCGGCAACCTGCTGGTCAAACAACTGGAGCAGGTCAAGGCCTGGATGGCCAGCCACGCCGGTGATCCCGAGGCCATCGCGCGTTACAACATCCAGCGTGAGGATATCCTGGCGACCATGACGGATCTGGGGTTAACCGTAAATAATGACGGTAACATCACCCCAGTTCGTGAACTGGATACGGTACTGTTCGACCTGCCGGATATTGTCTCATCCGCCGGGTCGGTCTTCGTCAATGTGGACAATCCGTTGACTCAGGGACAGATCGATAGCCTCGTCGACGCCGGGCGTGTCGTGTCCAATGCCGGCGCCCGGATCGATATCCTGAACCGTACGCCGCTCAGTATGTCGGTCAATGACGCAATCATCGAGGACAACCGCCGTATCGAAGCGATTGGTGGCGGACTGGTCGTATTCACCCCCGGCAATGTCTATGTCAACGGCAATGATTTGACCGGGAATGCCGATGACAGCACTCAGGATATCACCATACTCCAGAATGCCCTGATGGATGATGAGTATGACTTTGGTGGCCTGGTCCTGCCCGACGTACCCCAGGACCTATACATT
>DAOVOW010000290.1 GCA_030629485.1 bacterium | reverse complement strand
GGGTAATGCTTATCTAATACTCGGTACTGTCGAGGACAAGGCGGCCAACTGTGAGAAATCGCGTGAGGCATATGAAGCGGCGCTACAAGTTTATGAGAAGCAGAATATGCCGCTGCAGTGCCAGATGGTTGAGCGGAACCTCGCCCGCCTCGACGCCTTTGAGGCTGAGGAGCGAGTTCGACTGGATGAGATCGCCACGGCCGCGCGGCCCGGACGTTCGGGCCTGCTGAAAAAGTCACCAGACATCGTTGCGGCAGTATCGTGAATTGCCCCAGTCATTTATCCTTTTTTGCGCAGCCACAAGAAACTACTTGACAAACCGCTCCATCTTGTCTTTGCTTAAGTCCAACATCAGTAGAAACGATGCGACAATAGGGTTTAGCAGGATAACGGCATGGTCTGTCTGATTGACCGTGCCGCCACTGATTTCGCAAAATCAATGCTATGTAAGGAGACAGCCACGTGAACCATCCCCTCCTCCGCTCAGTTTATGTCAAGGTTCTCTTCGGCGCCGTGCTTGGTTTTGTCGCCGTGGTTGGTGGGATGCTGGTCGGGAACGCCATCCTGAACCGAGACGCCGAAATCTCGCCGCTGTTCGATTACAGTCCGGTCGAGAGTGAATTGGACGGTCAATACGTGACATTCACCGACGGCGATCTGTTTCCATTGGAGGACTATGTCGACAGTGACGGAGTGCCCGGCAACTTCGAGATACTGCTTGGCGGTCGGCCGACGCTGCTGTTGTTTGTCAGTTACACCTGTCAGCCGTGTCACACGCTGCTGCGCGCGTTCAAAAAGACCTTTGCCGAGAAAGTCCGACCCAACGTACAGGTGGTTGTCTGTCTGCGTGGCGACCGGGGCCAGCCCCCGCCGGAGTTCGAGGGGCTGTTTGAAGGCTTCGAACTGGCCTACTACGACGGCGACCATTGGCACCAAACCTACCGGATGGGTTTCTGGCCGACCATCATCGGCGTCGACGGCAGCGGCTTCGTGCAGCACGTTCAATTCGGTTATGAGAACTATATCGATTACGAACTGGCCAAGTTCTTCTTTGTGTCCAATCAGTAGACTCTAGGAAAGGAGGTGAGATAATGAAGACAGTATCTGTGATTGCATGCACGATTATTCTGTTCTTTGCCGTTGGGGTCGCTGCCGTTTTGCTGATGTCGAATGCCGCGCAGGCCGGGTCGGGGCCACCCAGCCCATGCGACGGCATCTACTGTGGAGTCAAGGAAGTCTGCGGCGGTCAGGAGACCTGCGAGGCATGGGAGGTTATGCATTACCGCTGCAGGCAATGGAAGCCGACACCGGTCGACTGTGACGGTCCCTGGACCTGCGGATGCTACGCGATCGGTTGCGGAGGTCTGTGCGAACAGGATTGATGGATGGCAATTGCTATCGCATTTGACCGACAAAATCACGACTTATTGTAATATCGAATTCACGAATCACTGATTGGACAGGGGCCTGGACATCCAGGCCCCGTATTAGTAACGGCCAGGACCTGACACAACGATGCAACCAGCGCCAACGTATATTCTCTTGTGCAAATGGTAGCTTATGACAAAGAATCGGGCATATCCCATGTGCTGATTTTTCCCTTGCGTTCCGCCGGCGGTTTAACTTCATTGATGTGATAACAGTCCGCTGAAATCTGTGGGCAGCGAAACCGGCTTCACGCAACATTCGGGCACAGGCACCTCAGGGTTAGCACTTCCTGTTCGTGGTAACGTCAATACGGAGGATGAAGTATGCCAAACGAGACTATCGATTGGTTGGAAGGGCAGAAGTACGTTCTGGAGGGGCGAGTAGTGACCATGGCCGCCGCTCAGGCCACTCTTGCTGATGGGGCCATATATGTCGAGAACGGCGTGATCAAAGCTGTTCAAAATGCCGATGACAATCCACCGGCGGGGTTCGAGGATGTGTTGCGCGTAAGGACCGGTGATACTATCTACCCCGGCCTGATCGATCTGCACAATCATCTTTGCTACAATGTGATGCCGCTGTGGGATGTACCCAGGAAATACACCAATAACAGCCAATGGAAAAATCACCCCGATTATGCCCGATGTATCACTAAACCGTCGCAGGTATTGGGCGGAACCGAGGGTGTCGTGGAAGCTCTGATACGGTTTGTGGAATGCCGCAATATGTTGGGCGGCATAACCACCTCCCAGGGAATCACACTATCCTCAGAACCCGGCATAAGGTCTCTGTTTAAGGGCTTGGTCAGGAACGTCGAAAGTCCGGCCAAAGATGCCGGCCTTCCTGCGGCCGGCACCCGAATCTCAAACTTGAGCGGAAGCGAGGCGGAGAAGTTTCTGAGATCACTTGAGAAGCGTGAGGGCAAGTCCTGCTATCTCCATCATCTCAGCGAGGGGACCGATACAACCGCTCGCCGTTGGTTTCGAAATCTGCAATTGGATTCAGGCAAGTGGGCAATCAATGACGCTCTCTGCGGGATTCACAGCACGGCGCTGACAGCCGAGGATTTTGAGATCCTCGGGGAGCGCGGCGGCTCTATGGTATTCTCTCCCCTGAGCAATCTCCTCCTGTATGGGGGCACGGTTGACCTCGCGGCGGCCACTAGGGCCGGGGTTCTTATGGGCATCGGTTGTGACTGGGCGCCCAGCGGAAGTAAGAACCTGCTGGGGGAGATGAAAGTTGCCTGGTTGGTGAGCGAAGAGCACGGATACGGACTCACGGCGAAAGAGATTGTGGCCATGGCGACGGTCAATGCCGCGAGAATACTGAAATGGCAAGACAAACTGGGGTCGATTGAGTCCAACAAGTTCGCCGATTTCATGGTTCTCAACGGTCAGTCGGGAGACGATTTCATGCGAGTGTTAAACGCGCGTGAAACTTCGATCACGCTCGTGGTCATAGACGGTGTGCCGCGTGTTGGGCAGCCTTCGTTAATGAAACGATTCAAGTTCGCCGATGACGATCTGGAAAAGTTGGACGTGGGCGACTCTGAGCGCCGTCTCTATCTGGCCCAGGAAGAAACGCATTCATTGGTGAAAGACCTGAGCTTGGGCCAGGCCATCGAGAGGCTGGAAGAAGCCATGGCCAACCTACCCAACCTGGCCCAGGATTTGGTTGACGGCACAGCCGGCGGATTCGTCGGCGGAAGTGTTGGTGGTGTCGGTGGTGGCGCCGGTGAAGATCCGGTACGCGTGTTTCTCGATTTCGAAGAGACCCCGGAAGATGTGGCAATGGCTGCCAAACCGCTGACCGACTTTGTTACCGAACCAATGAAACTGGATGGGATCACGGTTGCCGATGATTCGGATTTCCTGAAGCTACTGGTAGCCGCCGGCAACCTGCCTGAGTATGTCAAAAAGGGTCTGCCGCCTTTGTACGGTGAGAAAATCCCGTTGCCACCAAGTGCTGAATTCCTGTTGGATGCGGCCGAAGACCTGCCCGAGCAGATACTGGAAACGCTCGGCGATCTCAGGACTTTCTTGCGCACCTGGGGTGAACTCTCATGGGAACAGTGTAAGGACATAGTAGACCAGGCGATCATCGTTTTGGAACAGAACTATGTGCACCTTCCCTTCAAGCGCTCCATGCACGCCATCGACCCGGTCCAGAGATTGAAACTCCTGCGCCACCGTATGGAACACATCAGCGGAGCCGATGCTCCCCCGGAATTAGAGTTCCACAACGAACTGGCGCGCATTTTCAGTTCACTTCGTGATCTCCACACTATGTATCAACTGCCGCGCCCGTTCAAAGACAAAATGGCTTTCCTGCCATATGATATAGAGGAGTACTTCGAAAACGGCCGCCGCCGGTATGTTGCGACCAACCTGATCAGCAATCCCGGTCCCGATTCGTTCAAAGAAGGCGTCGAGGTCACCCACTGGAACGGCACGCCTATCGACCGCATTGTGGACCAGAACGCTGAACGACAGGCCGGCAGCAATTGGGCGGC
>DAOVOW010000171.1 GCA_030629485.1 bacterium | reverse complement strand
TTTTGAACCGGAGATCACGGCCAAACTTGCCCGCAAACGCGTTCGCATCTACGAGCTTGGCATCAGCTACTATGGCCGAACCTATGACGAGGGCAAAAAAATCGGCTGGCGCGATGGCGTCCACGCCATCTGGTGCATCCTGAAGTACAACCTCTGGGCGCGGTGAGCGGGCACTGCGCCTAAAGTATCGCTTTAATGTGCAGGTTGGTGAACGGTCTTATACTGCTTCGGGTCAGTTTGCTGTGATAACCAGACACGTGGTTTAGGCGATCGGTAGGTCTCGTGCCAATAGTCAGGATTGAGTTTCTAAATCCTGGTTGGCATCTGTGCTTCCTTCGACTTCCTCTGCGTCCACCTCTGACTTGGAATTCGGTGCATCGAGTTGGAGGACCTCTGAGGCCTCCAACTCCGGGAGTTGCTCCACCGACCGAAGCTTTCGTTCCATCGCACGAGTCCGAGTTCCGGTCTCAACAATAGTGTTCGTTGCAGCATTAAGTTGCCGCTTCACTGTATCAAGAGTCTTCCCAAACTTGGCAAACTCGGTCTTTACAGCCGACAGAATCTTCCAGACTTCTGAAGCCCGTTTCTCGATGGCTAACGTCTGGAAACCTAGTCGAAGGCTGCTGAGGATTGCTGCTAGCGTCGTCGGTCCCGCGATAACGATTCGGTATTGGACCTGCAACCGTTCGACTACTGTTGGCTGTCGCAGCACTTCAGCATATAGACCCTCGGTGGCAAGGAACATAATCGCGAAATCCGTGGTTTCAGGCGGATTATGGTACTTGGCATGGATATCTTGCGCGAATGACTTTATTGAACGAGAGAGCGCATCGACAGCCTTCTGGACGGCGTCCGGATCGCCCTGATCGGCGGCATCTTGAATACGAAGATAGTCTTCCTGTGGGAATTTCGAGTCAATTGGAAGCCATACGCAGGTGTCAGGTTCATCCTTTGGGCCCGGTAGTCGAATCGCATACTCAACACGCTCGTTGGTGTCGGCTTTGACCCGGACGTTTTTCTCGTACTGTCCTGGCGCCAGTATTTGCTCTAGAAGGGCGCCAAGCTGAACTTCAGCCCATGTTCCTCGTGCCTTGACGTTAGTCAGAACTCGTCTTAGATCACCCACTCCCGTGGCGAGATTCTGCATCTCCCCCAAGCCTTTCTGGACCCTTTCCAACTGGCCGCTAACTAGCTCAAAGGACTCTCCCAATCGCTTCTGAAGAGTGTCCTGCAACTTCTCATCAACGGTCTTTCGCATTTCCTCGAGCTTTTTCTCGTTACCCTCCTGCAGTTCCTTCAATCGAGAGTCAAGAGCGGTTCGTACTTGTTCTAGCGCTGATTGACTAGACTCTGCGAGCCCCTTGAGTTGCCTCGTCATCCCATGGAGTTCAGTTTGCTGAAGCTGACCTATTTGTCCCAAGGTCGTGACGACGTTTTGGTTGGTCGACTTAAGGCCCTCTGTTACTTCCTGACGTAGCTCCCTTGCAGACTTATTCGCTTCTTCGCGCCCCAAGCGGAGTTCGTTGCGGACCGTCTCATCAGCGCCTTCAACGGCCCCTTTTACCGTGGTTCTTGAGAATCGGAACAGAATCACTGCGATCAGCACGGCGTTGAGGATAGTGCCGCCTAGCACAAACCAAAGCAATAGGTCACCCACAGAATACTCCAAGTCATAGGGTTATTTCAGACCGGTTGACCGGGGTCTGCCCCAGAGTCCCAGTAAGATGGGAATCCGAGGTGTCCTCGTCAACCTCTATTTCCACCTGCCGATATGCCACTCGTGGGCGGCAGATGCCCTCGTCTGTCCCCTTGACACAGGTGTGGACCAGGCAGATAGGTAACAGTTTAGACCGGAGACATAGGTAACAGGTTACATTGGGTATGAATTGACAAGGAGGTGATTCGTGCCCTGGAAAGAGACCTGTGCTATGAATGAGCGAGTCAAGTTTATCGGTTTGCATTCGCAGGAAGAGTGGACAATGGCAGAACATGTGCTGAGTCAATATTGAGATGCAGAACCCACCTGTCGGTTCGCTCTTAGTGGGCTACTTCGTCAGCCCTTGGCCAGGAGAACCAGCGAACAGCCGACAACAGTCGCCGGGAAGAGATTTACAAAAGAATATGGCAGCACGAAACTAAGCAACAAAGCCAGCGCAATCGCCGGGACAACCAGATACTTGAGAGCTGCAAAAGTGATTTTGGTAAGATGCCAGGCTATCACAAGCCCCAACACGGCGACTACAAAGTACGCGGCAATTAGTCCGTTGGGTCCGAAAGTCTCAAGGATCAGCGTCTTGATCGCACCCAGACCACTGGTAAAACGGTCCGCTTCAGCGACCGCCCGATCACCCAGATCGGAAAGTTGTGTCAATAAAGTAGCTGCAGACATCAGGTCTGTCTTCCATCGGCTTGTTCATTAATGATGACGGGTACCATACGCGACGAGTGGGTACACCTTTCGCGTGTGCCATGTGCATTCACATAGGAACGTCCCAGTATGCATCGTGCCATCGATAGCTTTAACTACAATTAAAGCCAAACAAGAAACTTGTCAAGCTTCCAATTGGCGAAAGTACAAAAGTCTGCAAATAGGCGCGTATTCGCTATCGTAGTGCGTACGCGTCGGTTATGACGGTCATCTGTCGCGTCGCTTTAGGTGGCGTACCTGTATGTCAAGCGTAGCAGCCGCTTCGCTTTTGATGTGATATCTTGTTCGCCCTTCGACTGTGCTCAGGGCAACGGGCGTACCATCATAATCCGCCCTGCACCTCCCAGACTGTCAGGAGCGCAGGGCTCCTGACCTACGAGATCAGGCCCAACCCCGCCGGGCCAGGTTGCGGCGCTGGGTGGCGTAGATGCGGCGTTGTTTCATCGCCTCGAAGTACCATTCAGCCGTGGCCTGAAGGCCGTCTTGCAGCGTTACTCTGGGGCGGTAGCCGAGCTTGGTTCTGGCCAGCGAGATATCGCCAACAAACGATGAGATCTCCCCCACTCTCTTGTCAGTGGTCGTGATCTTTGAAAAAGAGCCGACAACGTCGGCGATCATACGCGCCAGATCAACCAGCCTCTCCCCTTCTCCCGTCGAGATATTGAAGGTCAGCCCGGCCACGCGGTCGAAACGTTTGACGATCCGCACCAGACCATCCGTGCAGTCATCGATATAGGTAAAGTCGAGTTTCTTGTCCTTACCGAACACGCACAGTTCGCGGTTCCGCTTGGCGTAGTACAGGAAAAGCGGTATAACGCGCTCAGAGACGTCATACCGACCGTACACGTTTGAAAGTCTCACAATTACCGGCTTGATACCGTAGCAGTCGTGGTAGGAATGTATCAGCGCCTCGGAGGCGAACTTCGAAGCGGTGTATGGCGCCTTCATTCTGATTACGTGCGTATTGTCTTCACGGATTCGGCTGCGGGCATTGGTTTCACCGTAAACCTCGCGCGACGAACTGAACAGGACTCGCTCTATGCCCCGCTTACGTGCGTACTCCAGAACATTGTAGGTCATCAAGTAATTGTCAAAGGCCATCTGCGGTTGAATCACCGAATCATGCACGCGGGCGTTGGCGGCCAGATGGATGATTAAGTCCGGTTTGTGATGCAGTCGCAGTTTGTCGAACGGCTTTCTGAGATCGTGAATGATAGTCCTACGATCGATCCTTGCATCCCATATCGAATGCCGTATGTCCAGCGGTGTGACAGTGCAACCGGCATCGCCAAGCGCCTGCACCAGTGCCGTGCCAACGGTGCCGGACGAGCCGGTGACGAGAATGCGTTTAATCATCCGATTCTTCCATCAAAATGTGCGCGGCGTATGTCCACATGCGCCGCGATGAAACTCGACTCTATCGGGCGGCAGACGTGCACGTCTGCCCGGCGCGGCAACTGGTCTTCATCCCCTCTTGAGAGGGGATTCAGGGGTGTGTTTTTTTGCATTCCCGACTGGGCAAACACACCCCGGCCTTCGGCCACCCCTCTCGAGAGAGGACAAAGCCCTGTAGGACTAAACCCCTGCGGTTTCGACAACACCAGCTTTCCCGCAGCAAACTGTGGGCCACTCAAATACTTACACAAACTCAAAGCCATGCTTCTCCCAGTTAGCGTGGTTGAGCAGTCCGAAACGATCGCAGACAAGTTTGTTCCTGACCAGAGCCGCAACGGTTTTCGGACGCAGGTTTCGGAAGCGACGATGCGCCGTACCGATCACGATAACGTGAGCGTTCATTAGTGTTTCATTCAAATCGTGCTCAAGCGGCAGATTCCCCTCGACAATGCGGTCGGCGGCGGTAAGGAACGGTTCGTACACGGCGACTTTCGCCCCTCGTCGGCGAAGTTTCAACGCCAGCTTGACCGCCTGAGAACCGCGAGTGTCATCGGTCTCCGGCTTGAACGCGGCGCCGAGCAGAGCTATCTTTTTTCGCTTGAGACTGCTCAAGCGAGACTGCAAAACTGTCACAATGTTCGTCAATACTCGTTCATTGATTTCGAGCGCCGTCTCGGCGGTGTGGAATGTGAACCTCGTACCCGACTCGCGGGAATTGATCAGGTAGCAATCCTTGGGCAGGCAGGAGCCGCCGAAACCAAGACCGGGTTCGAAGTAGTCGCTGCCGATACGCGGGTCGAGACCTATCGCCTGTTTGACGGCGGCGAGATCCAGTGATTGCAGGTGAGCGTATTCGGCGATTTCATGGATAAAAGCAAGTCGGTGTGACAGGTAGAGATTGGCCCCGAGCTTGATCAACTCAGCCGAGGCGCAATCGGTTTCGATGATCGGAACCGAAGCGCTTAGGAGCTTCTTGTAGAATCGCACCACTCGCCGCCGCGCTTTCGGATCGTCAGCGCCAACCACCACTCGCCACGGGCGAGCCGTATCCTCGTAAGCGCAACCTTCTCTGAGGAATTCGGGATTGACGACCAGTTGTACTTCATGGCCAAACGCCGCCTGATCGAGAAGCTGTCGAAAGAGACCGGCGAAGCCGAGAATGTTGGTCGACTTGAGCAGTACCACCGCCGGTTGCTTGCGCTTGATACCTCCGATCCACGCGGCCATTCGTTCGAAGGCAGCCAGCTTCATCTTCCACGTCTGCTGGTCGGCCGAATCGATAGCTACGATGATGATCGAGGCCTTCTGGTAGATCTCTCTGGACGGTAAGACAACACGAAGACGCCTGGCCCCGACGGTTGCCTTCAGTCGTTCTGCAAGCTCAGGTTCGCGGAAATGCAGTTTGCCCTTTCTGAGCGAGTCGACAATGAATTGGTTTTTCTCAGCGACGGTGACCGAGAGTCCTTTGGTTGCCAGGAAAGCGGCCGTTGCCAGCCC
>DAOVOW010000123.1 GCA_030629485.1 bacterium | reverse complement strand
GTTAGTGCGCGGTGGACGTCCTCGTCTACCGTGTTCACGCCGAGAAGTTGTCGGCGCACGGGGACGTACGCCGACCACAAATACCAAATGTCGCTGTTCAACCCCAGATTTTTTGGGGAAAGTCCGCGGCAACTTTTTACTTGACCAATGGCGGTGTGTGATATATACTTTATTTGTATCATAGCACGTTTTTCGAGCACACAACATATGGATTGAAGTAATGCGAAAACTAGCGTTTCTCACATTGTTTCTGCTGCTGGCGGCGGTCAGTAGTGAGAGTAGTGAACCGGTATGCGGTGATATGGATTTCAGCGGCAGTATCGACATCGCCGATCTGGTATACCTGGTCGATTACATGTTCATCGGCGGCCCGCCTCTGCCCTTCCCAGCCACCGCTGACTGTAATGGAGACGGTCAGATCGACATCAGCGACCTTGTCTGCTGGGTCGATTGCTGGTTTGTGCTGCCGGGCGGCTGCGAACCATTATGCCCATTTGAGGTAATCGACAACCACACCGACAACAGCGGCGGGTGCTTGCCGGAGGAAGGTGGGGACGGCTCACCGCCGTCGGAGGGCGGCATGTACATCGAAGCTGTCGGTAACGAGATTCACGTATACCACCCGGGGGCATACTACCAGTGCTGCCTCGGCTACTATGTGGAGTATTACCAGACCGGGAATCAGATTTTCGGTTTTGAGACCGACACCAGCGAGTTTTGTGACTGCTATTGCTTCTTTGATCTTGAGTCTGTCATCCACAGTCTGTCGCCGGGCGAATACATGGTTACCCTGTTTGGAATCGAAGGCGACCTGGTGGGCGTCGACACTGCCGTGATTGAAACCGGTATTATCGATGTCAGTATCGGTGACTGCCAAATGAAGGACTGGCCGGAAGAGGGTGACCCGAATGTCAACTACTCATGGTCGGGTGGTACGCTGAGTATGCATCACCCCAACGGATACTTCAACTGTGGCGCCATACTGGTGGTGGAGTTCGAGTGGATCGGTAACACCCTGCGTTTTCACGAGAATAACCTGAACGACATGGTCCCTGTACCGTGCATGTGCTATTACGACATGACAGTCATCGTGGCCGGCATTCCTCCGGGCACCTACATTGCCGAGGTTTACAATCAGGATTATCCCTGGCTGGAGGAGTTCCTGCTGGATCGGCAGGTTATCACTCTCCATTGATGGAGATGAGTTGAGAACAAGAGTTGACAGGACCCACGTGGATTAGAGGGAAAAATCATGAAGAGGATAACGGTACTAATGTTGACGGTTGCCTTGACGGCGTTTGCCGGCAACGGCATGGCAGCCACCTGTGGCGACATGGACATGAGCGGCAATCTGGATATTTCCGACCTGGTCTACCTGGTCGACTACATGTTTACGGGCGGACCACCGCTACCATATCCGCCGACAGCAGATTTCTACTTCGACGGTCAGATCGACATCGGTGACCTGGTCTTTTTTATCGATTACATGTTTGGAGGTTGCCCGCCACCGGTTTGCCCGTTCGATGTGATCACGGACCATTCTGAGATAGATGCGGCTTGCCGAGACACCACGCTTGGTGTCGCTCAGAAGGAAACGTCTACGGCATTGTCAACCGGCGATCGTGGCGCACTGAGGGTTGAAGTGATTGGCAACGATGTTCACGTGTACCATGATGACGCCTATTACCAATGCTGTCTATGGTACTACGTTGACTATAACCTGGCCGGCGATTTGATCACCGGCTTTGAGGCTGACACTGGATGGGAGTGCGATTGCATCTGCTGGTTTGATCTTGAGTCCGTCATCTACAATCTGGCTGAGGGTTCATACACTCTTGTTCTGATAGGGATATGGGGTGATACTGTCGGTATCGTGCAGTTCGACATCCCCGAAAACAATCCCGTGCTGATCGATTACTGGGACAGCGGCTGCCTGCCACGCTACGGCGCAGACGACACGGCTGAGGTCAATTACTACTACCACGGGGACACCCTCGATATGGAACATCTCAACGGCTATTTCAACTGTGGCGGCATCATTGCGGTAGAGTTCTCCGAGGTGGGAGATACCTTGCGGTTCTACGAGTTCAATATCTCCGATGACTGGCAGTACTGCCTGTGTTACTTTATGGTGACTGCAACCGTGATCAATGTCTCGCCTGGTTCGTATGTCGCTGAGGTCTATGCCCGAGACAATCCTGTGGACCCGATACAACTGGTAGATCGGCAGACGATACTGCTGGGAAACTAACAGGCTGTTGAAAGAGCTTCATCATACCTGAAACCTACCGGGTTTGTCATGCCCATGAAGTTAGGGTATCCTTCTTCTCTGTTGTCGTCATACTGGCGTAAGCCAGTATCCGGTATCCGCCCACAGGGTACGCCACCCTTCGACTCCGCTCAGGATGACGTTGGGGGGAACACTCAGGATGACGTTGGGGGGAACGCTCAGGATGACGCAGCTGGCCCACCGTTTACGGGGGGAAATTGTGGCCCCACCATGAATGGTGGGCCACCCGACGGCTTCAAGAAGACTGGCGACGGAAAAACGCCGTGATTCTTACGATCATAGGAGCGATCACTCAGGGAAACGAGGCAATTCTCGACCATTCGAGGAGATTATTGCGTATTCAAAGTACTGAAAGGGATAAACCATGTTTCTGAAACCCTTATATGGGAAATCTCGGTCAATACAAAAAACTGCTATTTGGAAACTATCAATCATCGGAGCGTCCAAATGCGATACGATAAATTAAAAACCGCTGTGGAAGAAATCCTCTCGAGTATAGATGTCCGGTTAAATGGTGATCGACCATGGGACATCAAGGTGTACAACGACGAATTCTACCGCCGTGTACTCAGACAAGGTTCGCTCGGACTTGGTGAATCGTACATGGATGGCTGGTGGGATGCACAACAACTCGATGCCTTTTTTTACAGATTGCTTCGTTCCAATCTTGGCGACGAAGTGCGCCGTAACTGGAAAACACAGGTCACCCTCTTCAGCCAGGTTCTCCTCAATCGACAACGCAAGGCAAAAGCATTTGAAGTGGGAGAGCACCATTACAATATGGGGAACGATGTATTCCAAGCCATGCTCGACAAACGCATGGTCTATAGCTGCGCCTATTGGAAAGGTGCTGACACTCTGGATGCGGCGCAGGAAGCAAAGTTAGACTTGGTCTGTAAGAAATTGGAACTTCAGCCAGGCATGAAACTCCTAGATATCGGTTGTGGCTGGGGGAGTTTCGCGAAATTTGCCGCCGAGAAGTACAACGTGTCGGTGGTAGGTGTGAACAATTCAACGGAGCAAATTCATCTGGGTCAGGTGTTGTGTGCCGGCCTCCCCATCGAGCTCAAGCTGCAAGACTACCGTGATATCACAGGTCAGTACGATCATATAGTCTCCCTGGGAATGTTCGAGCACGTCGGTCCCAAGAACTACCGGACATATATGGAGGTAGTAGACCGTTGTCTCAGCGATGATGGTTTATTTCTCCTCCAGACCATAGGTGCAAACAAGCCGCCAAAAACCCCCGACTTATTTGTTGAGAAATACATATTCCCCGGCGCGGTGCTTCCTGCCCTCAAACAAATTGGTGCCGCAATTGAGGGACTATTTGTGATGGAGGACTGGCACAGCCTCGGTGCTAATTACGACAAGACGCTGATGGCCTGGTTCAGGAATTTTGATGCCCGGTGGGAACAACTTAAGTCGCACTACGACGAGCGGTTCTACCGCATGTGGAAGTATTTTTTGAATTCCCTTGCCGGATCGTCTCGGGCACGAGAAAACCAGGTATGGCAAATTGTATTATCGAAGAAGGGGATCCTTGGTGGATATACTTCGATCCGGTAGCGACTTAATTTATTGTAAATAAACATCACTGAGGAAAGTTTCAGCAGGAAATTAAGATCGCATTTGGTGACTGAAAGCATCTGACCGAAAAGTTGAGGTATATCCGTCGAGAATTCGAACTTGGATACAACATCAGCGGTAACTACTATCAATTAAGGCGCTTCGTGCATTCTGACTTTCACTCAACGCGACTGATTTGCGCTGGTTCTTCTAACCCAGATCAATCTCCAGCTGGTGGTGAACAGCGCCGGTGTCATCAGAGTTAGTCCAAAAGTCGGCGTGGGCACGCTCCCTTAAGCCCTCGATCTGAGTTTCCAGGGTGGGATATTGTACCGGCTGGCCTGCGGAGATAATCTGCAATCGAGGACTATCCCGGTCAGGTTTACTCTATTGACAGACGTCCGAAGGTCGCGGGATCGTAATCAATCGGCACCTGCCAGTCAGTGGAGCTGTCGAAACGTTTCTGCTTGCGTCGAAAGTTGACCCGCCACGTCTCCCCTTGTTGTCCGGCAGCACCAAGCTGTGCGAACGGGATACGTACCTCCATCGACCAGAAGGAGTCGGCGCGAACCGTCTTGATCTCAAAGTCACCGTTCCAATCAAGGTCCGTGTCGTACCACCCCGTCGAGTCAAAGACTATTCGCTGGTCAAATACTGTTCCCAACGGATTAATGTAGACCTGGTATACTGTGTCGGAACCCTCCACCGGATGGAAAAAATAGCCGACGCAATCCTCACCATAGACGGCGCCGTCGCGCTCGGTAACGTCGGCTCGAAGCGAGTCGATTATGCTTTCGTGACAGAGGGCGCCAAGATAGAGGTTACTCTCGTCGTGCGCGAAGAAGAACTGAACCGAGTCGATCTCCATCGCGGTACCGTCCGGACCGAACAATCTTGTTGTCGGATCATGCCAGAGAGCTTCCGAGAGATCACCATCAATCACGGGAGGCGAGGCGGCACCAAAGCATGTTACCTGCCGAGCGACTCGCAGGTCGTGCTGTACTATTACAGATTTGTCATCCGCTATGGGAAAGGCAAGTGACAAGGTCGGCACCGGATACAAGTCACCGCTTCCGCTGACATCAAAGGTCACTTGTTGCTCCTCGCCCGGCTCCAGCGACACCGCGAGACTGGACGGTCGGACGCTCCATCCCGAAGGCACTTCCCAGCGAAGTGTATCCAGCACCGGATACTCATCGCTGAGGTTACGAATGTCGACAGACAGACCGGCGAGTGATATATCAAGATCATCCACCACCGGTATGGCGTCGCTGATGTTGACCGCCAACTGCTGAATGCGACCGGTCAGGTGCATATTCTCAGCCGTAACATAGTCCCACGGTTGCACGCTGCTCTTGTCGATCGGAGAGATAGCTATCCCCTGATCGTCCACCGTAACCCACATGAAATGGTACTGAAGATACTCGAATGTCGAACGGGCGCCGCCGCCGGATGATCCAACGCCGGTGTATAGGATGCCATCAAGTTCAGCCGTGAAATAACGATGATAATGGCCCGTAAAGACGGCGTCGACTCCGTACTGCACGAACAGGTCGTGGAGTGAGTCCGGCTTGCCCTCGAAGCGGTTCTCGTACCAGAACGGTTTGTGACAAAAAGCGAACGTGTAGGCGGCATCAGCGTGATCGGTCAGGTCGTTAACCAGCCAGTCCCATTGCTCCTCCGGGAGTGGCTCGGCCGGACCACCGCCGCCGGGAGCGTTGTCTATTACAACAAAGTGGCAGTCGCCATAATCGAATGAGTGGTAGGGCTCGCCAATGTAATGGAGGTAAAACGGCCGCATTACTTCGTTGGTGATGTCATGATTGCCGGGTGTGTAATGGATCGGCATGGACAGCTTGTCTACCAGACCCAAATACTCCTTCCATTCTGAATTCAACTGGGTGCTGTCTTCGGTGTATCCCTCGATCATGTCACCGACCGTCATAACGAAATCCGGGCGAAGGCGCTGAACTTCATCGAGGATTTCTCCGTAGACTCCTTCCACGTGACCGCCGGTGCGATCACCGACGACAACGAACCGGAAGGCCGCCGCAACGTCTGCCGTCGGCATCATGGCAAGTAGGATAAGGATCGCGAGCGGAACTCGCCATCCTGCTGTTAGTGCGGTAGTGAACTTCATAAGGACCTCAACATCTTAGGTCTATAAATGTAAACGGGCACAGCAGCCGGTGTATCAATTGTCCTCGGCGCCTGCTTCACCCTTTGTCTTCAAGTGCTCCCTCGGTTCAGCATTCTTCACATACTTGTCCAGCCATTCAGTCATCTCCCAGAGCATGTGCATAACCGATTCACGGCTACGGTATCCATGACTCTCGTGAGGCAGCATCACCAAACGCGCGGTGGCCCCGTGGCCTTTCAGTGCCGAGTAGAAGCGTTTGCTCTGCAGCGGATAGGTGCCGGAGTTGTTGTCAGCTTCGCCGTGAACAAGC
>DAOVOW010000349.1 GCA_030629485.1 bacterium | reverse complement strand
GGGCATACCGCCTCCCCTACCCCCACCTTTGCCACCACCTCCAGGCAGACGGCCACCCATACCGCCGGGGCCACTTGGTATACTGCCTCCCTCGCGGCCAGCCTCACCCCATTTGGCTCCGACCCCAACCCACTGCCCCGGTACAACGCCAGGCCCGTAATAGCGTACCGTGCTTTCCTGTAAGGGAAGACTTAATTCATAGGTGAAAAAGCCCTCATCTACTGCGAAGGCTGCCGCCGGACCAAGCGAGCCGTCCGTCGGTATCTCCATCTCGATGATCCTCCCCTCGTCAAGGCAAGTGAAGAGCGGCAGAGATGTGTCCGGAGCCATCATCTCCGGGCGGCGTTCTATGTGACGAGAGTTGGGGGCGCCACTCATGGGTTGAATCTCTTCCATCGTGGGACCACCCCGATACCGAAGCTGAAAATCTTTGCTCTTGCCTCCCTCAACGTCTATCCAAAAGGTCAAGCCGGACCGGCGAATGGTGCTCGCCCAGCGCGGGTCGCGAAAACGCAAGAGAATGTAAAGACGCGAACTGTCGTTTGCCAACCCAAGCGAAGCGTTGTTGTCTTCGAGGTAGGAGATGTTGATGCCGCTCCAGTCGTCGGCCCGGCCGTCAATCACCATCGGTGTCTCACTCCAGGTAGACTCGATTTCCAGGCTGTTGCAGGAAGCGACCAGACCGACAGCTATGATCGAGACGAACAATAAAGCGCGGTGGCTGGTAGTATGAATCATTCTTCGCTATACCTCATTAGCTGTGTTAGCATTGCCGGACGGTGGCGAAACCAACCGGGTTCCGGCGCATCATTAGTTAGACAAGCAGCCAGTTGAAACGATTAATGAAAACTGTCTCGTTTTTGTGGATGGCGTATGTCCACATGCGCCGAGCCTTAACACACCCCTAAATCCCCTTTCAAGAGGGGACTTAAGATCAGTCACGACCTACTCTGTTCTTGTTTTAGGTGCTGTCAGGTGACTCGCCTGACAGCCGTCACGTATGAAGACAGGCGTCGGGCGCGGTCGCCCGACACCACGACCGAACCTCTATATCATCGACCCGACTCAGCGCGAAACCTTTCGGTCATCAATCCGTAAATCTAAAGAGATGCCGGGAAATATATTGGAGGAATTCTGATGAAGTCAAAGATAGCATTGTTGGTGGTGATCTGTCTGGTAGCTCTGAGCGCCGGAACTGTTTTCGGCGGCAGTCGGCACCGCCATCACGATCTCAATCATGACCGGTGGTACGAGGAGCGCTCGGACCATATCAGCATCGACATGGAAGACGGCGCGGTGGTGATCAAACACCGCGAGGGCCGGGAGCGCTCCATAGTCGAGATCACCGAGGAGTATGAACTCTTCATCGATGGCGAGCTGGTTGCAACCGACCAGAAGCAGGAGAAGCTTCTCGAGGAGTACCGCACGCTGGTTGTCGATATCCATGACTACGCCAAGGAGATTGGTTGGGAAGGAGCGAGAATCGGTGTCGAGGGCGCCAAGATCGGACTGCAAGCCGGCTTGGGCGTGCTGAAGATGCTCTTTACCAACTATGACGAGGATGATCTGGACCGTGATCTGGATCGGGCCACGGCCAAAATTGAAGCGCGTGCGGAGGCATTGGAAGATAAGGCGGAAATTATCGAGGACATGGCCGACGACCTCGAGGATCTAACGATCGACCTGAGTGAGGCCATCCCGGAACTGGCCGAACTGGAGTGGTTCTGAGTCAGCGGTCGTTGATTATCAATAGCCTCTGCCGAATGATCGATAGGCACCGTGCTGATCGATTGTCAGTCACCCGGCGTCAGCCGTCGGCAGACTTTCAGCGAATTTCTCGAATATCTCGCGCGTAATCTCCTCCGTTGTTGGTGGTGGCGGGAAACCATCGTCATCGGGTTCATCCTGAAAAATGGAAAACAACATCGAAACCAGACAGGACATAGCCATATTACCGCATGCATCGGAGCAAGACTTAGAATCGCCGGCAGTGAAGTCTGGGACATAGCGACTGCTCGTCTGGTCGTTGGTAATGAGTTCCTTGAATACCGACCGACCGGCCTCGAGATCGTACACCTCAAGGAAAACAGCCATCTCCCGGCGTACCTTGTATCTGATCCCGGAACTAGTTGAGTCCTCTTCGATCTCCTCAAATTTGAAGAAATTATCCTCCACCACCCGCCCCAAGACTACGTAGCGAACGGTCCCCCGGGTGGCGCTGAACAACTCGACCATACCGCCTTGATCGAGGTTACCTCCGGCCGCATAACGATCCAACAAGATCCGGTGGTTTTCTTCTCCCACTGCTTCTTGAATCCGCTCGGGTGAAAAGATCTTCAGATCCGGACGCTTTTCCTGAATCGCCCGGGCCAGCAGCGATGGTAGTTGCCTTCTGAGGACCTCCCGATGTTTCTCATCCTCAACCAGGGCTTCGAATCCGACGATGCCGATCTCCCCAGAGGATGCCTGCGAGTAGTCGAAGGTGGGGTCAGCCTCGACATGAATGACCTTTGCCCCCCCGCATCCCGTTAATCCAAGCAGCAGCCCCGCCACCAGCGATCCGGCAATTCTGCGGCACCGGCGCCATTCCCAGTCGGCCTCAATAACTCTCTTTAGTCCTCGCATAGCACTTCCCCTTGTTTCCGCAAGCCAAAGTCATTGTTTCTATCCAGCCGTTCTATCTAGAATTCGTAACCGATTTCGAACCTCAACAACAGATCCTGGCGCATCTTCTCGTTCTTGCGAGTGGCGCTGGTTATCGAGCCATAAATGTTACCAGCGTACCAGCCAATGCCAAAGACCGCCAGGGTGACACCAAGCCCCGGGTGGTCCTGGTCGAAGGCCTCGTAAGTGCCCCACATGAATAGCCCATTGATCACCAAAGCTGACATGGCAGTCTGGGGGTAACCGTCATAAAGGTATCCGAGACCGGGCACGATAGCCAGCACTCCAGCCAGGTGGCGATTCTTGTACACCAGGTCGCTGCCCTCACGGGAGAGGCGTTCGCAGTAGCGGGCCTTCATGGCATACTCTGAGTCATCGGCGACCGATGCAAAGGTCTGCGCCGCCGTTTCCCAATTGCACCGGTGAGCATAGGTTAGCCCTTGCGCCATAACAGCCTTTTCTCTCAAGTCACTGGCGCCGGCTGCCACCTGTCCGAAATAGGCTTGAGCTTGGCCGTGGTCTCCTGATCTGAGACCGGCTGCTCCGAGGGTGAACCTGATCTGATCCGCTGTCGCAACTTGCGGGTGGTTATCCAGCAAGCGCTGTCCGAAATCGAAGGCCCTTGAGTACAGACCGGCTTCATAGTAGCTCCGTACCAACAGCG
>DAOVOW010000246.1 GCA_030629485.1 bacterium | reverse complement strand
GTTGGTGACGATGCCCGGCAGTTTCATCCCGGCTTTAAGATCGTCGATCGTTTTCACCGAGTCATCGTAGCGAAAAGTCTCGTACTCGCGACGTGGATCGCGGCCCGGCTTGGCCAGTTCATCCATGATGTCGGTCAGGGTCGGCAGGCCGACCTTGTCGGAGACATAGTCATGCAGTTTGATCTTCATGCGCAGCGTTTCATCCTGCATCAGTTGCGACTCGGTGCAGCCGAGATCACGCGCCATCTTTTCGACCACGGAATAACTCTCGGGATGCACAGCGCTTGAGTCGAGTGGATTCTTGCCGTCGGCGATACGCAAAAACCCGGCCGCCTGTTCGAACGCCTTGGGACCTAATCGCGGAACCTTCTTGAAAGCCATTCGTGATTTGAACGGCCCGTTTTCGTTGCGGTACGCCACCACATTCTGCGCCAGCGCGGGACCGAGCCCGGACACATAAGTAAGAATCTGCTTGCTGGCCGTGTTGACTTCAACGCCGACCGTATTGACGCAACTCATCACCGTGTCATCGAGCGATTGCTTCAGCGCGGTCTGGTCGACATCGTGCTGATACTGACCGACGCCGATCGACTTGGGATCGATCTTGACCAACTCAGCCAATGGGTCCATCAAACGCCGGCCGATCGACACCGCGCCGCGCACCGTGATATCGTGCTCTGGGAATTCCTCTCGGGCAACTTCGGAAGCCGAGTAAATCGAGGCACCGGACTCGTTAACCATCTCAATCGCGATATGATCCGGCAGACCAATCTCCCGCACGAAAGCATCGCTCTCCCGTCCGGCGGTACCGTTACCGATGGCGACGACGTTGATCTTGAAGCGGGCACACATGGCTTTGATATCCCCTGCCGCCTCGTTGCGTTGTTTCTCCGAACCATGCGGGAAAATCGTGGTGTGATGCTGCAATGATCCCTGACGATCGAGGCACACGACCTTGCATCCGGTGCGAAAACCGGGATCGATAGCCAGGACGTTCTTACGCGGCAGGGGAGAGGCCATCAATAGTTCGCGCACGTTGTCGGCGAAGACGCGAATAGCCTCGCGGTCGGCCGCTTCCTTGGAGAGACTGCGCAACTCGGTTTCCATGGCCGGTGCCAGTAAGCGCTTGTAACAATCCTGCGCCGCCAACGTCACCTGCTGCGAGGCCGTGTTGTTGCCAATAACAAAAATGTCCTCCAGGATAGCCAGCGCTTCATCTTCAGGAGGTGCGATCTTGAGCCGCAGAACGGATTCATCTTCACCACGACGCATGGCCAGCAGACGATGCGAAGGAACCTCCCTGATCGGTTCCTCCCAATCGAAATAGTCTGAGAACTTGGCGCCCTCTTCTTCTTTGCCTGCAATCAGTGCGGAACTGATGACGCCACGTTCGGCGAACAGTTCCCTCATGCGGGCGCGGGCGTCGGCCGCCTCGTTGATCCACTCGGCGACGATATCTCGCGCCCCGGCCAAAGCGTCCTCAACCGACGCAACTTCCTTTTCCTCGTCGATGAAGGCGGCGGCCTCGTGGTACGGATCGATGTTATCCTGGGCAAACAGCAACTCGGCCAGCGGTTCCAAGCCCCGCTCGCGAGCGATAGTGGCCCGCGTGCGACGCTTGGGTCGGAAGGGTAGATAGATATCCTCGAGGACGCTCATGGTCTCGGCAGCGTCCAACTTTGCTTGCAGTTCATCGGTCAGCAGGTCGCGTTCGGCCAGCGATTTGACGATTGCCTCGCGGCGTTTGTCCAGTTCCCGCAATTGGGCCGTACGATCCCGGATGGTGGTGATCATCACTTCATCGAGGTTGCCGGTTATTTCTTTGCGATAACGGGCGACGAACGGCACGGTGGCGTCATCATCAAGCAACGTCACAGTCGATTCGACCTGCTTTGCTGACAGGCTGAGTTCCCGGGCGATTTTGGCGATATGTATACTACTCATGGTTCCTTCGGCGACTGGTTAAGCTGTCATGGCTAAGATACACAGTGCAGTAAGAAAAAGGAATAGAAAAGCCGGCCACGAGTGCGACCGACCTCAAGCAGATTCTGTGAAACGCCTATGGCCCGGCTTGGGGATTCGACGGCGGTGTCGATAAGACGGTTCCGGGCTCAGGCTTGCGATAGCAGCCAGACGACTCCGGACACAATCATGAGTACGGCCAGAACCGGCATAAGGACACCCAGTAAACCTCCCATGATCCCAAACACGGTCCCGGCCAGTCCGGCGAAGGCCCCAGCCAAGACCCCAAACAACCCGGCGACAACTCCAAAGAAGGCACCAAAGATGCCCAGGCCGCTCCAGCCCAGGAGCCACAGCAGACCGACTATAAGAATGACTATTCCGATGACTCTCATAAATACCTGCGCCTCATAAGCTCTGTTGACCCTATCGGTTCATATACGCATTCTCAGTGCGATAGGTTTCGTTTTTATCGCGTTGCGAGTTGTCATATATACTCATACTCAGACTCTTGGTGATTATTCGCTCAGAATTCAACCGGGCGACACCCGGCTCTATTGGCCGGGAAACAGCGAATCGATTTTCTGCCGGATGTGATCCAAATACAACTCATACCGGGAGTCGTTAATCGGCGGATCGATAGTTTCCAACGTCCGCAATGCCTCTTGATATCGCTCCGCGTTGTACAGCACGGCGGCCAGGTTGATGATTGTCTCCTCGAAACCCGGCACGATCTGAAGCGCACGTCGATAGTAGTACTCAGCCGAATCATGCATCCCCTTCTGTTCGTAGCAGGTCGCCAGGTTGTTCAGCACGTGAAGATGATTCGGATGGACCTTCAAAGCGGACTTAAAATCGCTAAAGGCAGTATCGTGGTTTCCCAAAGTGTAGTTGGCTACGCCCCGGTGCCAGGCCAGCGGTGTGGCGGTGTGATCGATCTGAATCCACCGCGATGAAGCCAGATCAGTCTCGCGCACGACGGAAGTCCAATTGCCCTGAGCACGAGCGGTCAGCATTCTCTTGGTGTGAAACTCCGCCTCTAATCGAACCAGCCCGACCAAGAGCGCCGGCACTGCCAACAGAATCGCCACGACAGTCAGGACAGCCTGCCCTCTAATGCGGGATGGCACGCGGGCCGTGACCGTTCTACCATAGAGGGAGAGTGATGCGGCTAACATCAACGAGACCAGCATAGTATGCACCATGCGCTCTTTGGGATAGCTGAAGAAGGCAATGACCATGTAAAGGATAAGCCCAAACAGCAGCGCCGTCGCCGCCGTGAGATCGTCCCGGCTCCTGCTTCGTCTGAGGACTTGTACGCAGAACACCAGGGCAGAGACGAAAACAGACAAGTAACATAGGAAGGCGAGGGGGCCGGATTCGGCCAATATCCAGAGGTAGTCGTTGTGCGGTCTCTGAAAGAACAAGTCACCTCCCAGCATCCGTTCACTCATTGGTCCGTAGGCCGGGCTGACCAGCTTCCAGTTGCCGGCCCCGACGCCGAGCCAGGGGTCATCGGCAAACATGGCCAGACTGTTCTGCCACATCGCCAGACGCTCGGCGACTGAGCCCGCACTGAAGGATGTTGTCGACGCGGCCCGACTCATCACTGACTCCTGGTTAGAGTGGCGCACATAGGGAGTTGCAAACAGCGCAGCCGTTGCTACCGCCACAACAATCGCTGCGACACCAAACCTTCGCCGGATTGATCGAGACTTTGCTGCCGGATGCTTTTTCCGAACGTTAATCCACCAAACAACCAGAGTGGCGACACCGGCAACCACCAGCGCGAACCAGGTGGCGCGACTGTTGCTGAGCATCACCACCGCCACCGACAGAGTCCCGGCTACAGTGGTTATCCAACGCCAGACGGCGCCACCCTGCAGGTTCACAACAATCATGAACGGCAACATCAGACACAGGGCGGAGGCCAGCAGATTGCGATTGGCGATGCCGCCATTCCGCACGTATCCCTCGAAGGCAACCTCGTAATACTGACAGAGTCCAATAACCGCGATGGCGGCGGCGACAACTGTCAGGCTTTGCGCCAACAGGCCGAACGCGCCCGGCTCACGGCTGAGCACTACTGCGAACAGGATAACAAGGGCGGCCATGAGCGCCACCCTGGCAGTTTCCAAAACACCTTCGGCCACGTTGCCGGCCTGGGTGAGTGACAGCGCGACAGTCAGGCCATATCCGGCGAGGGCGATAAGTATGACGCGACCCTCAAGAGGCGGTGCATCACGGCGAGACCATCGCATGGCCACCAGTTGAGTGATACTGATTATCAGAACCGCCACCGACAATGCCACCAGGCGGGGCATCAGCACCGGATCTACAGAGTGTTCCGTGTAGATGAACGGAATCGCGACAAGAGTCACAGCGATCATGACTGCTGGTATTCGGTTCAGCCGGTGTG
>DAOVOW010000360.1 GCA_030629485.1 bacterium | reverse complement strand
CGGGTGGCGCCCTGCCGTTAATCGAGAACGGCGCCATGGACGGGGTTTCGATGATTTTCGGTTTGCACGTCGATCCGTCCGTGTCCACCGGCAAGATTGGACTGCGCGATGGTGTCATTATGGCCTCGGTGATCGATTTCGATATTGTCATACAGGGTCGGGGCGGGCATGCCGCGCGACCGCACGATGCGGTCGATGCAATAGTAACGGCCGGCGAACTCATCCAGGCTTTGCAGACGATCGTGGCGCGTGAGATCGATCCGATTTCACCGGTGGCGATTACCATCGGTCGGATTGAGGGCGGGGGAGCGCGCAACGTGATTGCTGAATCCGTCAAACTCAAGGGCACGGCGCGAGCGCTCTCGGACAAGGTGGCGCGGGAGTTGCCGAAACGCATTAAGCGCACGGCTAAGGCGATCTGTCGGGCGCGCGGAGCAAAGGCGGAAGTGACATTTTTCCCCGGCTACCCGGTTCTGGATAATCACCCGGCAGTCAACGAGATTTTCAGGAAGAACTTCTCAGCACTGTTTGGCCGGGGGAAAATCGTCACGACCCCGCAGGTGCTCGGAGGTGAGGACTTCGCCCGCTATCTGCAACTGGCGCCGGGCGCCATGTTCCGTCTGGGATGTCGTAACCCTAAGATCGGAGCCGTCCATCCCTGGCATTCGTCGAACTTCATAGTTGATGAGAAGGCGCTTGTTTACGGCACCGCCCTGCTGTGTGCGGCCGTGCTGGACAGCCTGAAGGATGATTCGGTATGACTGAACGGAGACGTTGCACCGGTATCCGATGGTGCCTGATCCTCTTGGCGCTTGGCGCCACGACATCATCGGACATTTTGAAGGATCAGATGGTCACTTACGCTGACTTCAACTATGTCAACTCCATCAGTAGCTCCTTCAAACACGTCTACTTTGCGACCACTGAAGGAATCACGCGTTTCAACAAAATGACGCTGCGGTGGGAAGAACCTCTCACCGGCGGTGAAGGTCTCGGCAGTGAACAGGTTCTGCAGGTGTTCGTCGACGAATTCGATACACGGCTCTACGCCGAGACGCCGATGGGGCTGTTTGAATTTGATTCTCTCTTTGATCGTTGGTATTCCCTGACTGAGTTGCCGATGATCGACAATAGTTCCGTACATGTCAAGCTGCCGGCGACGATGTTCATGCCGCCGGGCTTTCATTATCCGGGTGACGGTCGGTTGATAGACCCCGATGGTCGATACTTTTTGATCACCGACATACTCGACGACGGTGACGGTAACCTGTGGTTAGGCACCTGGGGTTATGGCGCCGCCAATGCCGCGACCACTTCCTACATGATTGAACTAATGCCGTTCGGATTGATCGAGAAGCATGTCAATACCATCTACGAGTACGACGGCAGTCTCTGGATGGCAGGGGCGACTATCGATGCTTCGCGAACCGGCGTCACGATATTCGATCGTGACAACAATGCCTTTAGCTACGTTGAACCCGATTTGTTCAACGACTTCCCAGTGGTTGACGTCAACTGTCTGGTCGTCAATGAGCGAACCCTCTTTCTTGGGACGACCGAAGGTTTGCTCTATCTGGATCGCGCCGCTGGGCGGGTAACGCATCGCTTGTCGACTTTCAACGGTCTGCCGCATGACAATGTCTACTCCCTGGAACTGGTGGGCGATTCTCTCTTCGTCGGTACTGAAGAAGGTCTCGCCCTGGCGCCGGTCTCGTGGGACTCCGTCTCGTACGTTCTGCCCGGTCGGTTTAACCTGCTGGCCGTCTACGACCTGATGCATATCGATTCACTCTTGTGGGTAGCAACATCGGAGGGCGCCTTTCGACTGCATCTAAGGAGCGGACGATGGCAACAGTTTGTCGATCCCGATCGCGTGCTGACGGGAGACGTCTACAGTATCGCCTCCTGGCAGCAGCAGATAGTGTTCGCCGCACCCGACGGCGTAGTGTGGGCCGATGGTCGCTCCGGTAAAGTGCAGTTGCTGCATCAGACGGAGCGGCGGCACTCAGCGGTGATGGCTCTGGCCATCAATGATACGATCGTTGCCTCCTCCTCCTCCGATGGTCTGACGTTGATTTACTATACCGATGACCGCTTCAAGAAGCGCCGGTTTACCACCCTGGATGGCTTGCCCTCGGACTACTTGTACGACCTGTTGCTCGATGGTGACTATATCTGGATCGGCAGCGATGAGGGCCTGACACGATTTTGGTGGAATAACCCCTCGAGAGTTGACTAACAGAACGCAGCGCGTCACTGCAATAGTTGTTGTTTGAGGCCCGCCGATTCATTAGAATACTTGCACCCGACCGGACGAATTCCGGCCGACAGGATCAAAGGGATTGTTGTGGCTTCGTTGTTTGATAATCTGTCACTCAAGATTGTAGCTCTCCTTCTGGGTTTGCTGCTTTGGTTTCACGTGGCAACAGAGAAAACATACGTCTACGAAGTGCTGTTGCCGGTTACCAGTATCAACCTCGAGGCGGACCTGTCACTGGTCCGGTATCCGGTTGATTCATTGCAGGTGGTCGTGTCGGCCAGCGGCAAGCAGTTGATGCGCTCCAAGTGGCGGGAGAAAGGTCTGCGCATCAACGCCACACAGTTTGCTCCGGGACGACATCAACTGACACTCTCACCAGCTAACACCTCGTTGGTCGGAGGAAACAACCTGATCTCGCTGGATGAAATAATCACGCCTGTTGGGTTGGAGTTGTACGTTGATCGCAGGTCGGAGGTGACCCTGCCTGTTGAGGCCGACCTGGTGGCAGTTGCCGACGATGGTTTCGCGGTTGCGTCGATTTCCCGGCCGGAGCCGGCCCAAGTGAAAGTATCCGGACCGCGCTCACTGCTGGGAGGCTTCAGTATTATCTTTACCGAACATAAGAAGATGACCGGACTGCGCAACAGCCTTGAAATTACATTGCCGCTGACCGCGCCGGTCGGCCATGGGATCACGCTCGATCCGGACTCTGTTACGCTCAAGGTTCGGGTGGTGCCGGTGCGAACCAGAGTTTTCAATAATGTTCCGGTCGTGTTGTATAACGCCCCCGGCGACCTCCGGACGGCCATTCGACCGCGACTGGTCACAGTCATCCTGACCGGTCCGCCCGAGGAAATCGATAAACTCGAAGCTTCCGCTCTCGTGGTTTCGGCGGACTACACTAAGCTGGATAGTTTCGGACGGGCGGCCTTGAAGGTGGATTGTCCCACAACGTTCAGGGTGAAATCGGTTTCGGTTGACTCCGTGGCGATAGACCGTTTGTAGTCAT
>DAOVOW010000014.1 GCA_030629485.1 bacterium | reverse complement strand
TTGAAATCGATCAGACAAATGAACTCGCCGGGTCCACCTCGTCCGAACGAGAGAAAACCCTGACCCAGCGCCTCGGCCCGAAGAGCAAACTGCGCTTTCGCCAGATCAGCACCCACGGAGGCAGTGAACGGTCTGACCAGTTCGCTCAGCCGAGCACGCCTGACAGCCAGACTCAAAGAGCGATCACCGTCGCCGCCCAGCGGCATAGTATCCAGACAGAATTCCGTCGCGTCATCCAACAGCGACTGGAACTGTTCAAACCGCGCCAACGGTTCGGGCTGGAACTGCCCGCTGCCGGACAATTGGAGATCGCTCACTCTCACCATGTCATCGGCCACGGCAAAAAGCAACTCGCCGGATTCCAGTATGGGATGACTTCGCACCAGCGAGCGCTCAAAACGCGCCAGAGCCTCAACCTTCGGCCGCCCGGCGTCCTGGCGAACCCGCGCCACATAGAAAAAGCTGCCGCGATCGTCAATCCCGATTTTCACCGGAGCAGTGTTCACCGAGAACCCACCTTCAGATATGGTTTCATCTTGTCAAGCGTCTTGGGACCGATGCCGGGTACCCGGACAAGGTCCTCAATTATGTTGAAGCTTTGGATCACGCGATACTTCACGATGCTGTCGGCCAGAGCCGGACCGATCCCGGGCAGGAGTTCCAGCGAATCGGCCGGGGCCAGATTCGGATCGAGAATGAATGTCCCTCGAAAACCAGCCGCGTCCGTTGACACCTTCACCGACAGCCGAGGTGCATCGTCGGTCGGCCAGGCATACGTTCGAATGAAGAGATAGCTCCCCATCAACAGAGACGTGGCGCACAACAGGGCTACAAAAGCAAGCTGCTTTGGCGTGAAATCGAACAACCGACTGATTCCGATGGCGTGACACCTCCGATTCGACAACGATGCGAACGACAGTATAGCCAAACCACGGCGACAAGTCAACATCGCGACCCCTTAACCGCCCCTGAAAAGTGATTGACTCAGGCTGCACAGTTTCATAGCTTGAAACGTCACTCAGACGAACAGGGCGCAACGGGCGCATAATGACAACAGCGGGATTAGGCATCAAGACGGCGATTGAGGCGGATGGGATGAAGGCTATGAATTCGATCTGGAGGAAGCTGATGGTAAGAATCATACTGGTCGCAATGGCGCTATCACTGTTGCTGTCGTGTAATTCATGCACTGACGGGGGCAAGTCGACCGTGCCGGACAGCCCGTCGGTTGTTGGGGCTTGGGCGGAATGGTCGCCTGATGGCAAGCGGATCGCCGTCTGCTGGGGTGGTGTGCCGACGGTGCGAGACGGCGGACTTTACCTGATCGACACCGCCGGTTGGGTCACCACGGAGTTGTTCATTGACAAGACAGGTATTTTTTCTTCGGTGGCCTGGTCCGTGAGCGGTGAGTGGTTGCTGTTTGCCTATAATGCTCAGATTTACAGGATCAGAGCAAACGGCGACAGCCTCACCCAACTGACGTTCACCAGCCGCCAATGGGACTGTGACTGGTCGGATTCGGACAGCTTGATTGTCTACAGAATTTCAATCGGCGACTCATCGGGTATCTGGCTTATGCACTCCGACGGCAGTCAAAAGGAGTCTTTGGTGCGGTATGGCTCGTATCCGGCGTTTGCCTATGGGGATAGTATCCTCTTTGTCGAATACACTGACGTTGCGTCAAAGAGGGCTCACCTGGCGCTGCTAAACGCCCCCGACTCATCTCTCAGGACTGTACACAGTTGGATAGTCGGGCAACCATACAACCTCTACGATCACCCACGGGTGGCCAAGACGGGCGGTAATGTGGTTTTGGCCATAGATCTGAATGTGTGGAGTCTGAAGATTGACGGCACACACCTCAGACAGCTCACATTTGATGGCGGCGGCAACCCAAACTGGTCACCATCAGGAGACAGAGTAACTTATTTCAAGCCTACCGTGGAAGGAGGGAGTCTATGGATCATGAACGCTGACGGTTCCGGCAAGATGCCGGTACCGGGTTGGTAGAGGTGGATTAAACAGCTTAATCGTTGGGAGATCACAATGGTCAGAATTCGAATTCTGTTGAGGGCGGCGGCGTGTGTGCTCGGTTTTGCGATCGTGCTAAGCGCAGAAAGCGCCACTGATACGGATCGCAGTTTGTATGTGAAGTTCTCAGAGCCAATCATCGAAGTACCTAAGGGGGAGGAATCTGGAGGGCGCGAACTGATAAAGTTGAAGGATCACAATCTGGGTAAACTCCTTCTGAGCTTCAACATTGAGAGCATCAAGTATGCTTATCCGCTCGAGTTTCGTATCGACAGTATTGTGCACAACCGTTATGGCATTCCCGTTAGGCGTCCGAATTTCGACGGCATCTTTCGAATCACGCTACCGGATAATGAAGCGCGTGCGGCCTGCCTGGCGGCGCTTGACGGTCAGGATGATGTACTCTTGGCGGAGCCTTGTATATCGTCCCAGACGACCGCAATGCAACCGAATGACACCTGCTTCTGGAAACAATGGGGTTTGCACAACGACGGCAGCTTAGGGGGGGTTGAGGACGCGGATATCGACGCGCCGGAAGCCTGGGACCTTGAGACCGGCAGCAGCAACACTATTATCGCGATCATTGATGTCGGTGTTCGTACCGATCACGAGGATCTTGCGCCACGAGCTTATGGTGATTGGCAAACCAGTGACCACGGCACGCATGTAGCAGGTACTGCCGCCGCTACCGGTAACAACATTGCCGGCGGCGCCGGTGTGAATTGGCACGCTATGATACTGGACAAGTACCACGACACGACCGACGCGGGGACAATCGCGCCCCAGATCATAAACGCCGTGGATGAAGGCGCGCAGATACTGAACAACAGTTACCAAACGAATGGTAATCTCGGCTCGGTCGCTGCCGCAGCTGCCTACGCTGTTCAGATGGACTGCGCATTTATCGCAGGGAAGGGAAATAACGGCTCGCCGAATGCCTACTATCCGGCCGACTACTATTATGTCTTCAGCGTTGGAGCAACCAACTCATCGGACCGGTGGGTCAGTTTCTCAAACTACGGCAACGGCATCAACGTAGCGGCTCCGGGTTACAATATCTACGGTCCCATTGCCACGACGCAGACAGCCTACGCTTATAAGCACGGAACTTCGATAGCAGGTCCTTTTGTCAGTGGCATAGCCTCACTCTTGCATGCACACCGTGGTGATCTTAGCAGTAGTGATATGTTGAACCTGATCATGTCCTCTGCGGATGACCTTGATGAAAGCCCTGCTTCGCCAGGCTACGACGATTACACCGGTTGGGGTCGCGTGAATGCTCGTCAGGCTTTGGACCTTTTGCATCCCCCGTACAGCCTCATCCATTACTCGGTAAGTGGAGGCTCAATCCATCAGACTCTTGAGAATCTATGGTTGACCTTTATGGCCAATCCGTATGTGGCTGATGGAGTTTACATAGGTGACAGAGTCGAGATCCGCCATAACGTCACGTTCGATCATGAGTACCTTGAGCCTCCCTTGGTCTGGGGGCGGCTCGCCGCAACCGTCGGTTATTCGGCCGCAAACCCCAATTACAGCATCGGCTGGGTGAGTCCCGTGCCCGGCAGTATCACGACTCAAGGTTGCCAACTCCGCACCTTTGTTTACGAGTTGTGGAACTCGGGCTTTGAGTACGTGGGTTGGGTACCGTGTCAACCGTCACAAGTTCAGCTGGCATATACCGTTGTCGGAAACGCCGACCCCGACGCTGATGGCGTACTCGATCCCGACGACATCTGTCCCTACACCTACAACCCGGAGCAGGATTCGGCGGCGCTGAGAGAATGGAGTGGTGTGTTTGAGGAAACGGACGGCTTCTACACCGTCGAGGCGGTACAGCCGATGTTCGACGGCGGCTACCTGGTTGGCGGTCGCGTGGAAACCTGGGCGCCCGGCTGCTACTACCACCTCTGGAAAGTTGATGCCTGCGGGAGCATCGTCTGGGATCGCCCTTGCTGTGGTCCCTTTCTTAAGTCATCTGTCGCCAACGAGTCCGATAGTCGCGGGCCGTCGGCGCCTGACGATCGTGGCTATTGGTTCAAGCATCCGATGATCGAACCAACCGCCGACAGTGGGTTTATCGTGCTGACCAACGAGGAAGGGTTCACCCTGGTCAAACTGGACAAGTACGGCAACCAGGAATGGTACCAGTTCCCCACCAGCGGCTACTTCGGCTTCAGTGTGCATCAGACGTCAACCGGCGGGTACGTGATTGCTATGCAGGGGGACAGTCCCATTAAGCCATCCGTGCTATGGCTTGACGCCAATGGAAACTTCCTTCGGGAAATGAACATTGGGGAGACATGGTATTATCCGGACGGAATGGATGCACGTGAGACCTCGGACGGTGGGACCATCTGCGTTACCGATTGGCCGACCGGCGGAGCCAACGGTACCGACATTCGAGTGGTGAAGTACGACGCCGCCTACAACGTCGAATGGGATCACACTTTCGGCGGCACGGATAAGGATGTTCCCATGACGGTTTTTGAAGTTCCCGGCACAGGTTATGCCATCGCCGGCAACGTGGAGTATCCAAGCGGCTCTTATGACCAGCGTCTGATGATGATCAACAGTACGGGGACACAGGTACTGTGGGATAACATCTATGGCGGGCCGAACCATGAGATGGTGATCTGCGCCACCACCACCAATGATGGAGGTTACCTTCTCGCCGGCAACACCGACGACCACGGCGCAGTGGGTTACGATCTTTATGTGCTAAAAGTAAATGAGAATGGCGCCCAACAGTGGTCGCAGACGTACGATGGTCTTGATAACGAAGCTGCCGGCTCTATCGTATCGACCGACGACGGCGGGTTCATTGTCGGTGGCATGTCGTGATCGAGCAGCGGTCAGGGCTACCTTGGCGGTCTGATCGTCAAAGCGATGCCGCCCTGTTGTGTTGGAATACGAGGGAATATTGACGGAGATCCCGACGATCAAATCGACATCGCAGACCCACCCTATTTGGCTGACTACATGTTTACCGGCGGTCCTCAACCGCCGTGCTGGGCGGAAGCCAATATCGACAGTAGTGATGATCTCACTCCCGGCGAAGACACCGCTGAAGATATTGACATCTCCGATCTGGTCTACCTCGTCGATTACATGTTCACCGGCGGCCCTTCGCCACAGGCTTGTCCGTAGAACAAAAAGGAGAAAACTATTGACATCGATCAAGAAATCTATAAATTGGCCGAAACCTTTAGGAAATTGAAACGTCATAAATTAAGATGAAACGCTAAACCGCTACGAGTTGAACGACGAGGAGAATTTGATGCTTAGTCAGATCTACAAAAATATCTCGTTCATGGTCCCGAATAATCGTGGCGGGAGGTGTAAGAACCGATTGTGAAAGTTTTCACATATAGACTTGCAACCCGCCGCGACCGATCAGGTTCGGCGGGTTTTGTTTTTGAGTTTATTCCGCCGAGCCGACGCGAATAAACACAATGCTGCTAAGGTGAAATGATGAGCGCCGAGTTTTACGAAGACGAACAAGCTACCGCCGAAGAAAAAGATATCAGCTCCAAAAGAGCCCTGGGACGGCTGCTCCCCCTACTCAGGGAACATACCCGCGGGTTAGTGCTCTGCCTGATCTTATTGGCCGCCGCTACTCTGTTGTCGCTGTACTGGCCGATCCTGATGAAGAACGCTGTCGACACCGATATCAAGAACGGCGATTTCAACGGCCTTCTGATGACAGCGCTGGCTATCGGCGTGATACAGGTAGTGACCATACTGTTGCAGTACATCCAACGCGTCCGGCTGGAGACTATCGGCCAGGAAGTTATGGTGTCGCTGAAACGCAAACTGTTCAACCATATTCTGTCGCTGGACGTGTCATTCTTCGACAAGAATCCGGTGGGACGGCTGCTGGCCCGGGTGGAGTCCGATACCGAGTCGCTGCGGATGCTGTTCACCAACACGGTCGTGCTGGTGGTCGGTGACCTGCTGTTGATCATCGGCATCTACGGCGTCATGTTCTATTATAGTTGGCGGCTGGCCGCTCTGCTGTTGGTCGTGGTCCCGATAGTGGCATCGCTGGTGGTGATCTTTGAACGAAAAACCACCCGGCGGTTTCTGAACGTCCGCAAGAAGATGGCCGAGGTAACGGCAACCCTGACGGAGTTTCTGCACAGCATGTCGATCGTGCAGGTCTTTCACCGCGGCGCCTACGCGCGCAAGCGTGTCTGGAACGTCTGCGAGGATAAGTTCAAGGAAGACACCTACGTCAACGTGGCGGTGGTGCTGTTCTTCAACACCGTGTTCTTCTTTGAATCGATCATGTTCGCACTGGTGCTGTTCTTCGGCGACCAGTGGCGGCAAGAGCAATTGATAACGTCCGGCACGATCATCATGTTCATCATTCTGATATGGCGATCGTTCGACCCGATCTGGCGGGTATCGGAACAGTTGTCGACGGTGCAGAAGGCAATCGCCGGCGCCAAACGCATATTCGCGCTTTTGGCCATGCCGCAACGACTGCTGGATCCGGCCCGCCCGGTGAAGTTCGAGGGGTTGAATAAGGCCATCCGGTTTGAGAACGTCACCTTCTCGTACACCGACGACGACAACTACGCCCTGAAGGATGTCACCTTCGAGATACCCAAGGGCAAACGGGTTGCCCTGGTCGGTGTCACCGGCGGCGGTAAAACGACCGTGATTTCACTGCTTCTGCGGCTGTACGATCCGCAGAAGGGACGGATTACTCTCGACGGAATAGACATACGCGGTATCCGCAAAGCCGATCTGCGGAAGTACTTCGCTTTGGTCTTGCAGGATATCTATCTCTTCCCCGGCGATGTCGCGTCGAACGTCTCCCTCGATTCGGATGGGATAGACAGGCAAAAGGTCATCGCCGCCGCGCAGACAGTCGAGGCGAATCGCTTCATCGAGAAGCTGCCGGACAAGTACAGCACCGAGGTGTCGGAAAAAGGCTCCAACTTTAGTCGTGGTGAACGGCAACTGCTGTCGTTCGCGCGAGCCCTGGCCTCTGATCCGGAGATTCTGCTTCTGGACGAAGCCACCAGCTCGGTCGATCCCGAGACGGAGCGGACCATTCAAGGTTCGCTGAAGAAACTGATGACCGGTCGCACTTCGATAATCGTGGCGCACCGACTCTCTACGATTCTCGATGTCGATCAGATTCTGGTTATTCGCCGCGGTGAAATAATCGAGCGCGGCAACCATTCTGAACTGCTCCTGGCCGATGGCTATTACTCAAAGCTGTTCCACTTGCAGTTCAAGAATCGAAACGGAGTGTTAGCTGATGTTGGATAAAATAAAATGGTTTTGGAGATACTACCGGCGCTATAGATACGTGTTGGCCGTATTAATCCTGTTAACCCCGCTTCAGGCGGTCTTTCAAGTATCGATACCGCGAATGATTGAGTTCAGTATCGACTACTTTGAAAGCGACCAGGTCCCGGAGCACTGGGCGGCACAGTGGATCAACGACACGGCGCAGAGCCTCGGTCTGTCGACCGCAGCCGGGTTGGCGTTGACGCTGGTATTACTGGGACTGATGGCAGCTATTCTATACGCCGTCCTGCAGTCGCACCGTGCCTGGATGAACCTGAAACTGGAATGGCTGTTTCGACAGGATGCGTTCGACCGGATCACGCTCAAAGGACCGAACTTCTTCAACCAGTTCCGCAGCGGCGATCTGGTCACCCGCATGACCGACGACGTGGCCGAGAAACTCTCCTGGTTTGCCTGCAGCGGTATCTTCCGACTGTATGAAGCGTTGATCATGGTGACTTTTACGGTCATAATGATGACCACCATCGACCCGACCCTGACCCTGTGGACGGCCGGACCACTACCGATCCTGATAGTGGTTTTCTTCCTGAGTGCGTCGGTGCTGGATAAACGCTACGACTACTTGCAGACGCGCATCTCGCGCTTCAACGATGTCATGGAAGCCTGCTTCTCCGGCATCAGAGTGGTCAAAGCCTACGTCAAGGAACCATCGCAGAAGAAGAGTTTCGAAGCTGCGGTTCAGGATCGCCGTAATGCCGAGATATCGACCATCAAGGCCATGACGGTGGTGGAGTCTATGTACTTCTACATCTGGCAACTCGGCATCATTATCGTCCTGGTTGGCGGCGGCTACATGGCCATAAACAGCAACCTGTCCATCGGGAAGCTGGGCGCCTTCATATACTACACCGTGTACCTGATCTTCCCGATGTTTGACATCGGCCAGTTCCTGGTCAAGTCGCGCCAGTCGGCGGTGTCGATCAACCGGCTGGTGGAGTTGGAAAAGATTATGCCGATGGTACCCGACAACGGTCGGCACAGCCCCAACGGAAACGTGGCCGGACAGCTTACTTTTGAAAATGTCAGGTTTCGTTTCCCGGACGTTGAGCGTGCTATCATCGATGGCGTTTCGCTCGACATCGAGGCCGGTCAGACGGTAGCGGTGGTGGGGCGAGTCGGTTCCGGCAAGAGTTGGCTGATCAACATGATCCCGCGGCTGGTCGACCCCACCGGTGGCGTGGTCAAACTTGACGGCGTGGACCTGAAGCAGTTCAAGCTGGAGGATCTTCGCCGCAGCATCGGCTACGTGCCGCAGGAACCGACGCTGTTCTCCGACACCGTGCGCAACAATATACTGTTCGGACGCGAGAGCATATCGGAGGCCGTACTCGAATGGGCGATTGATGTCGCTCAGTTGAAGGACGAGATCGCGACCTTCCCGAAAGGTCTCGACACGCCGATCGGGACGCGCGGTATGTCCATCTCGGGCGGCCAGAAACAGCGGCTGGCATTGGCGCGGGCGCTGGTCGGGAAACCGAAGATTCTGATACTGGACGACTGCACCTCGGCGTTGGATTCACGAACGGAGACGGCTCTGTGGGAGAAGTTGCAGGAGGTGATGCCAGGTATGACGGCGATACTGATCACTCATCGCCCGGACACGCTGGAGCGTGCGGACAATATCTTCGTGCTGGCTGAAGGTCGCGTGGTGGATTCCGGTCGGCATCACGAGTTGATTGCGCGTGAAGGCCATTACGCTCGAATTTACAAGCGCTACCAACTGGCTGAAGAAGTCGGTGCATGATTGCGATAGCGTGGTGGTGTCAGGCGAGTCGCCTGACACCACTCGGTATTCTCATCCCCTGTCGTGACGGAGGCCGGGGTGGGTCTCACCGCGGCAGAGGTGGAGAGGCTGTCCCACAAGTTGCTTTTTCTGTCGCGTAGCAGTGGGCCTTGTCTCCGCCGGGCACAAGACGGTGTGAATCTTATCCCGGGACAGGACACCAGTTCTCATCCCAACAACAAATCATTGATTCGAGGCAGGTGGTATCGCTTAAGAATGTGGTCAAGGCGGGCCGGTTTTTACCCGGCCCGTCGGTGATTAGGCTAGTAATTCACTGTCTTCACGGTGTAGACGAGGTCAATTCGCTCCGTAAAGTCGAATCCCAGAGGGTTGTTGGCATCGGAAGGAATCTCTATCTCGGTTCTCTCACCGGGCCGGGCGGTGATAGTGCGGTTGAAGCGGGTGACGGTCATACGATCGGCAGCGATTCCATGCTCCCCCAGGCTGATAAAACTGCCCCCGTGGACAATGGAATCCGCCTGGTAGGGGTTAACGGCATAGTGGCGAGAGAGTTCAAACTCAAAGGTGGCGCTCCCATTTTTGTTCCAACGGAATTTGCTGATATCATGCATAGTCATCAGCATCAGCGAGTCACCGCCGGGCAGCTGGAAGGTGTTCTTGTGGTGGCTTCCCCCTATGGTCACTTCTCCATCCTCAGCCGCGAAAATCAATGTACCGATCCCCTCTTCCATCTCGACATTCCTGGTGTCCTCATTGTAAAGCGTGTATTCTCCTTTGAACGTAATCTCGGTGTACGACTTAGGTTCAAAGATCAACTGGTCGGAACTGGAGACGGAGATCTGAACCCGGAGATTCTCCCAAGGCGGCACCGACTCAATAGTTAACTCCTTCGAGCCGCCGCTTGAGAGCAGGCACTTGATTTTCTCTTCCGAGTAAGTGAACAGCGGTTCATCCTGATTCTGCGCTCGCGTCATCTGTGCCATCAGACCCGAAAGGCGGATTCGTCCATCCTCGGTGATGCGCGCCTTCAAACAGAGATCGATAGTCAACGTCAATCCGTCCGAGTCTGCCGGCTGGCAATACTTCTCCGATAAGTGTTGTCCCGGCAAGACCTTGGGTCCGGCAGCAAGCACGCGAAAGCTCGTGCCGTTCTTGTAGAAGGCGAGAATAATCCGACCGTATTCGTTTTCAGGCAAAGTAAACGAGCCCGATCCGCCCGAAGTTCCATTGGCTCCGTCCGCCTTGACAATGGCCCGCACCGTGAACATCGGTCCGTCATCATCGGCCAGAACGACACCAGACAAGAGCAGAGTTGTTAGTAGTATAAGTAAAGCCTTCATCTTGGTTATCTCCTTTTCAAATAGTAAGTTAACACTACAGATCGGCTGGGGCTGAGCCGGTCGTGTATGTTTGCACAATGTCGGCCTGGGTCAGAATAATGTGCTGAACCGGCTGATTGTTTTCAGGGGTAGTTATGAACTGTTCCTCCTGAGTCGAACCGTTGCGAGAGATCAGGCTGTTCACCGAGAGCAGCGCCAGCAGTAGCACCGCCGCCCAGGCCACCGGCCTTGGGATACGGTAGCTGCCACCCCCCACACGACCCAACCAGCCATGCGGTTTCTGCTTCGCCCTGTCCAGTATCGCCTGCTCAATGTCACGCGGCATCGCTGATGACTCCCACTCGGATGTCAGTCGTTCAAGCTCACGAATCTGCTCAGAGTATTGCGCGCATTCCGAGCATTGCGCGAGATGTTCGTCCAATGAGCCCCGCTCCCCTTCGGTCAGCTCCTCGTCGACAAGGGCTGAGATGAGTTGACGGCAGTGCTCACAGTTCATAGCTATCACCTTTCGCTTGAGTTCTATTGAGTTCATCCCGCAACTGGTTGCGAGCCTTGAACAAGATCGCCCGCACGGCCGGAACCGTAGTCCCAAGGATCTCGGCAATCTCGATATATGCAAACCCTTGGTACACCTTGAGGATCAGCGCCTCCCGGTATGGTGACTCCAGGGTGGCCAGCGCCCGCCGCAGGGCTCGTTGTCTCGGATCGACGGCCGGATTGGTTTGAGCCAACTGATCATCCAGCGCATCAAGTGGCACCTGCCTGCCTCGATTCCGCATATGGTTCAAACAGAGGTTACGAGTCACGATAAACAACCAACTCTTGACGTCTTCGATGTGGTGATGGTTACTCTGATGTTCGTACAGACGAATGAACACATCCTGAGCAACATCACCGGCGGCGTGGGCATCACCTAACATCCTGAGGGCAAAGTCGTAGGTGCGGTCCTTGTAGAGGTGAAAAAGCTCGGTAAACTGCTGATGGTTGCTGCTGGTTTCCACGATCGGTGGTCTGTCCTCTGTCTTGACGTTTACTGCCATGCTATATTGAAGACACACGGGCAGGGGGAAAGTTTTTTATTTTTTTGGTGGGGGAGACTTTTTCTGCCGAACCAAGAAGATCTGAAAGTTCTTGTGGGCGGCAGACGTCCTCGTCTGCCCCTTGATTACTTTGGATACGTCCTTCAAACGGGCAGACCGGGAGGTCTGCCGCGCACAAAACATGACACTTCTGTCATTCCGGGCCTGACCCGGAATCCAGTTTTTGAATTGAAGACTAGATACTGGCCTGCGCCAGTATGACAGTGCATGCTTCGACTCCGCTCAGCATGAGGTTAGTGGCGCGTGGAGAGTCGGTGTGCATTGAGGGGCTGGGATATTCTTCCCTAAATATATCCGGCATCCTTCAATGCCAGCACCACGTCCATTTGACCGTTGTGTGTGAGTCCCTTACACTTCAGATTGGCTGTGACCTGACGCCACAACGCCGCAGCGCTTGAGGGCCTGGTCTTGCGAAGGATCCTCACTGCCTCGCGTGCGTATCTCTTATTCTTACTTTTCTCAGAAGAAACAACCTTTTTGGATTCACATAAACCTACGTATGCAAGTTTGGGGCAACACTTCTTCTTGCTTGAATCAGAGAGGCTGGACTGATTGATCGCCCACTCCCAGGCCTCAACGGGTGTCAGTTTTTTACCCGGGAGCCTCTTTCTCTCTGCTTTCACGGCGGCTTCACCATATCTCGACATTTGCAGTCCTCCAGATAACCTAATATTGATCTTATCAACTATTATCGGAATCTGCCGGACGAACCCCCACCTTTGTTGGATCCTCCCCACACCACCCACAACAAAAAAACCGCCGCATACAAGCGGCGGTTGTGTAATTCGGTTGAGAACGGATCTACTTCTCGTTCAGACAGAATTTCCTGGGATTGAGATTCTTCCCGTTGCGGATGACTTCGTAGTGCAGATGCGGACCGGTCGAGTATCCGGTGGAACCCATCAGGGCGATCACCTCACCCCGCTTGACTCTCTGTCCAACCTTAACTTCCGACTTTGACAGGTGACCATAAAGAGTGCGGAAGCCGTAGCCGTGGTCGACCACCACCGTCTTACCCATTCCGCCGTTATTGCCGACTTTCACCACTTTGCCGTCGGCTGTAGTCACGATCGGCGTGCCGCGATGGTTGGCGATGTCGATCCCCCGATGCATCCGCTTATAACCGGTAAACGGGTCGTATTTCATCCCATAGCCGCGAGAAAACCAGCCTTTAGCAGGCCAGATCGAAGGGGTGTGGGTCAGCCGATCCTTCAGGTCGCTAAGAGCGGTGTGGACCTCGTCGAATTTCTCCAACTCAAACCGTGACAGCCGCAGCAGGTAATCGAGCTCCACTTCGGCCATCCGGGCTTTCTTCTGAGTGGGACTGGTTGGGATCGTCTTGGCCGCGGGACCACCGACACCCAACTGACGTTCCTGCAAATCAATCTCCGGCAGGTCAAAGGCGGTTCGCAGGACAATCTCTTTCTCGACCAAGCCGGCATAGCGATTCTCGACCTCGGCCAGATTCCAGCGCATCTGCTCGAAATTGTCAGACAGTTCCTTGTTCTCGACGCGGAGACGCTCGATCTCCTTTTGCGCTACTTTGTCGGTAAAGTATTGAGAAGTGAAGTAAAGCCCAGCCGTCAACGAAACGACTGAAATGACAGCCACCAGATAGACCAAAGCCACCGGGATTTTCACCTGTTTGAAATCCCGGCTGGCGTCGGGTACTAATATCAGCGTCAGTTTCTTTCTTAACATCCTCGCACCATTAATAACATTCCTACTGCCGGTGCTGCTGCCAACATCTAAGTCAACTTACTCACCGGTACTCAAAACAGGGCCGAAAGTACCTGACGCTCTTCCTGGTGTCAAGTATAAAAGTACTGCGAACTACTTTATAAGAACGTATTCGTGCTTGAGGACCTTGTTGACAATCTTGGCCAGTTTCTCCGAATGCAGGTTCTGCAAGCTGTACAAATGCCAGTAGGTTTTCTTCGGTAGTCCGCAAAACACTCTCTTCTTCTTGGTGGTCACCATGGCATCGCCCTCCGTTGGCGTTTCAAATGCCCGAACGAGCCAAGGTGATCACCTTAGGCATTAGGTCGGGCATCCGGATCAAAACATTTAGCTCCTGCCCAAACCAATGCAGACCGTGTGCCCCTGAGCAGCAACCCGGAGAAATTCTTGCCTTGTCGGCTAGCGCACTGTATAACAGGAACTTAACCATCAGCGCAGGAGGCGTAAGAGGGTTCAACCATGACCCACGACTCCACTAATAGAGGCTTCTGCCCTATTAATGCTCTATTGCGCTCAACATCTGAACATAGACAATACCGAAGGTCCATAACAACGATCCGGCCAATCTACAAGTACCAAACCAGATCCAGCGTTATTCATACAGCTACGTGCCCGCCAATCAACCGGCTCCTTATGTGTTATCCAATAGAGTTGCGTATTTTTCGGCATTCCCCAGGAGAACGCGGCTGACAGACGTGGCGCTGACGGGACAATCGTTTGACTGTGGCGCCGCGGCGCCTTACTTTGGAGCCCGGATGGCTATAGCGAGGAAAGGAATTTCAATGTCAAGTCTGAAAGATAGAATCGTTCTGATAACCGGCGCCTCCTCCGGGATCGGCGCTGCTTGCGCCCGAAAGTTCGCCGAGTGCGGCGCCCGCCTGATTCTGGTGGCCCGGCGCAAAGAGCGACTGGAGCAACTCAAGGATGAACTGCGGGTGAAT
>DAOVOW010000312.1 GCA_030629485.1 bacterium | reverse complement strand
TCCTTTACTTTCCCGATATCTATCTTCTCTATCTGATCATCTATCCATGTTCGGCAACGGCATATCGCCGGTCTGCCGATTGTGGCTATTCGCTCTGCGGCAATGCCTTCTCAGTTGGTGTGGTTGACACTTTCTCTTAATCAAGCTTGTTGTTCACATATCAGTGAACCGGACTGTATCGCCATAGTGAAACATGTCCGCGTTGTCGCACCTGACCTACTGGAAGCGATGCGATCCAAGCATATAACAAAGCCTTACTACGTCAGTATCGCAAGCTCAAAAGACCGCCTAAATTCGTGGTCGGCATACGTCCCCGTGCGCCGACTACGTATCGGGGCGAACGCGGTAGACGAGGACGTCCACCGCGCACGAGGTACTGCATTGGGGGACAGCCTTGCGTTGTCCCAATGGAAGCCACTTCCAGTCCTCCTTTCTCTGTCATACTGGCGAAAGCCAGTATCCAGTCTTCGAATCCGGAACTGGATGCCAGATCAAGTCCGGCATGATATGTCGTTCCACTTTCTGAAAACACCAACTCCTTGATTCAATCTACATTAGCAGAGATCTTCAACCATTTCTGGGGAAGGTCCTATAATAGCCCGAGTGGTGCAAGGATGGAATGTCGTGGGGTCGGGCGACCCCGCCCGACCCCTACCTCTGAGCCTGAACGCTGTCAGGCATCTGACAGCACCTGCGAACCATCGTGGTTTCGATCGCGCGAAGAGGGCTCCTTCCGGGGTCTCTTTGCGGTCACTGAAGAGTCTGCAAATCACCCAGTAAAAAACCCCGCTTCGCAGCGGGGCTTATCGTAAATCTACTTTGTCTGTTGAAGCCTACTGCAAGTCGGACTGCTCGGCAGCGTCCTTGAGTTCCTTGACATGCTGCTGAGCGTTGGCAACACTCGTCTTGGCCTTTGGGTTCTTCTTAGCCATCTTGATGAAATCATCCCACACCTGAATGTTACGAGTGTAGTTTTCGGGATTGCTGGACTCCACCGCCACAGCGTAGTTATATGATGCCAAATACTTCTTCGGGTTAGCCTTCAAAGCCGCCTTGAAGGCAGAAGCAGCACTCTTGAATTTCTCCTGACCGAGATATACCTGCCCCAGAGCGAAATGGGAATTGTAGTAGTCGCTCTTGAATTCAATCGACTTTTTGAAACCCGCCACGGCATTGGTGGTTTTGTTGGTCTTCTGATGTCCTTTGCCGAGCATGTAGTAACTAAGATGATCACCGCCGCCCATCTCATGGTACTTGGTGAGGGTCTCGCTCAGCTTGGCATAGTCCTTTTTGTAAAAATACGCCTTGCCGAGTTCCTTGTACAGTTCGGCGTTGGTGCTATCGATTCCAATAGCCGTCTTAAACGAAGTCTCAGCTTCTGCGTACTTCTTCAGCTTAAGTTGCACACGACCGAGATTGGTCAGGGCAGCGGAGTTTTTAGGCGCCTTCTCAGTGGCAGCGGAGTAAGTCTCGAGAGCTTTCTGGTAGTCCTTCTGCTGGAAGTAGATGGCGCCAAGATTGATATAAGCGTCCACGTAGTCGGCATCGGCAGCAATCGCCCCTTTATAGGCGACGACGGCGGCAGTGATGTTGCCCGCCTGCGCCTCCTTTATACCCGTGTTGTAGTGCTCTTTGGCCTTTTCAGTGTCGGCTGAGACATTGCCGACGAGGACACATGACATCAACACCATTGTCGACATAAGCAGTGCATGTAGTTTCATATTTGCCTTCACAATCATGAACGAACCCTTCATTTTATTTCAGTGCTTTTACAATTCGACTTCATTGGGGATTCACAAAAAATGCTACAACGAGTCTCGGTGAGACTTGACTCCTGCGGCAATATCGGCATGTTTCAAGGCCAGGATACGCGCCGCCAGAATTGCAGCGTTTCTGGCGCCGGGCTTGCCGATCCCGACCGCAGCTACCGGGATACCCGGCGGCATTTGCGTGATCGACAGTAGCGAGTCAAGCCCCTCCAGCGCAGCCGGCAAGGGCACGCCGATGACCGGTAAGTTGGAATGGGCGGCAGCAGCACCCGGCAGCGCCGCTGACAAACCGGCCATAGCGATTATGACCTCATAACCATCCTCAGCCGCGCGCGAAGTCAAGTCCGCAGTTCGTTGGGGATGGCGATGCGCCGAACTCACTTCGATCTTGCTCTCGATGCTAAAGGCCGCGAGTTGGCCGGCACAGATCTCGGCGTACTCCATATCCGACTTGGAGCCGATAACGATTAGAACTTTGATCATCAAATACCTTTACGCTTCGATCGGTTTGGATGCCTTGAAGCCGATGTCCTTACGGTACTGGGCTCCTTCGAACTTGATTTTATGCACAGTCCGATAGGCCAGATTCAACGCCGATCGCAAATCCTTGTCCATTCCCATGACACCCAGGACACGACCACCGGCTGTGTACCACCGGTTTTCTTTGCGCGATGTGCCTGCATGAAAGACGTATGAACCGTTTTCTTGTTTACCGGTCAATCCGGCGATCTGAGCACCGGTCGCGTACTTGCCGGGGTATCCTCGCGAGGCCATGATGACGCAGGCTGCCGCCCCGGGATGCCAGGTGAGCTTGCCGAACGACGCCAGTTTCTGATTAACTACTGCCATCATGACTTCGTATAGGTCCGACTTCAACAGTGGCAGGACCGCCTGAGTCTCCGGGTCGCCAAACCGACAATTGAACTCCAGGACCTTGGGACCTTGCGGCGTGAGCATCAGTCCGGCGTAGAGCACGCCCTTGTAGTTGATGCCTTCCTCGTTCAGGCCGTTGATCGTTCTGGTGAGGATGTGATCGCGTACTTGTTCTTCGACCTCTTCAGTGGTAAAACTCGTCGGGCAGTAGGCACCCATACCGCCGGTGTTGGGTCCGCGATCGCCGTCGTGTACCTGCTTGTGGTCCTGACTGGAAAGAAGCGGAATGATCGTCTTGCCGTCAGTCAGCGCCATAATCGACACTTCCTGGCCCCGGAGGAAGGATTCGATAATGATCTTTGCGCCCGCCCGGCCAAACAACTTCTTGACCATGATGTCAGTGATGACACTCTCGGCCTGCTTGCGACTCCCGACGATCACTGCGCCCTTACCGGCGGCCAGCCCATCCACCTTGATTACTGCCGGAAACTCGACCGAATGGCAGAAGCCGATCGCCTCGGCCGGGTTGTCAAATACTTTGAACGGGGCCGTCGGTATATGGTACTTGCGCATGAACTCTTTTGCAAACACCTTGCTGGCCTCCAACCTGGCGGCATTCTTATTGGGGCCGAAGACTTTCAACCGACGGCGGCGCAGATCGTCGACAATACCGCCAACCAGAGGATTTTCCGGACCGACCACGACCAGACCGATCTTGTTGCGATGGGCGAAATCTCCAATTGCCTTGAAGTTGTCCGGCTTGATAGCAACGCACTTGGCTATCTGAGCGATCCCTGGGTTGCCGGGGGCACAGAACAGCTTGTCGACTTTGCGGGACTGCTTCAGCTTCCAGACCAGGACGTGTTCCCGTCCTCCCGAACCTATTACTAATACTTTCATATACTCCAATAACTACTTCGAGTAAAACTTACTATTATACTCTTGCCCGGACAGATTTCAAGCTATTTTTTATGGAATTCC
>DAOVOW010000236.1 GCA_030629485.1 bacterium | reverse complement strand
GGCCGGAGACTTTTCTGGTCTTTGGGAGTCGTGTTTAGGCAATGCGTCTTTCGATGCCATACTTCATTTATCTCCACGGAAATCTCTGGACCGTGTTATTTCAGCAAGCTGCATTTCGACTCTTCAGTAACGTTTGATAATACAGTGTTCAAAGATTCGATCAGATTCATTGAGGCGCACTTCCAGCGTGGTGTTGACTTCAGGGGTACGAAGTTCGACTTGGGCGGTACTTTCGACCGCTGCACATTTATCGACGCCCGGATTGAAACGAACGATCTTCAAAGAATCAGGTTTCAAAATGGCGTCTTCGACAATGTTGTTTTCGAAACGGCAAGTCCACCAGCAGCGAAAGATATGGCTACGATGTCTGGGCTAGCCACACTTAAGTACACCAAAGACCCGACAGGTTTGGAGAGTATTCGCCGGAGTTTCAAGACTGATGGATTTCGAAAGCAGGAGCGACAGGTCACGTATGCGCTGAACCGTCGGGCAAATGAACTGGACAAGATGAAGGGTGAATGGGGCTGGCATTATTTCCGCCTCATTCTGTTCGACTGGACATGCGATTACGGTATGAGCTACGGGCGTCCGCTACGATACGCATTCTATGTATGGGTGGTTTCTTTCGTATTTTTTGCTTACTTCGCAATCACTCGGCGGAGAGGGGATATTGTTGTGTGTACTCCCCAATGGGATCGCTCCAAGGCACCGGCGGAGACACCGATCCAATATTACCTGAATCAAGAGAACATTGTATCCTTGAAAGGGTGGCGTCTACAGTTCAAGCGTCTCGTTCGACTGATCAGAACACTTGTTGGCGTCATGTTCTTCTGCCTCATGAGCGCGTTCAACATTGGCTTTCGGGATTTCAACTTCGGGCGCTGGTTGAGGTTGATGCTCACCAAAGATATCCATATCAAGGCCATCGGTTTGGCGCGGACGGTGTCGGGTCTTCAGGCGCTTCTAAGCGTTCTCCTCTTCGCGCTGTTTATTCTCAGTTACTTCGGTAGGCCGTTTGAATAGAGATTGCCGCGTCCCGCTACGCGTGACTCGCAATGACGGAGAGCGGACGAGGCAGACGAGGTCGTCTACCGTCAACACGGTCATCGTCATTCTGGCGAAAGCCAGAATCCAGGTCCAGGTCAAGACTGGACCCCGGCTTTCGCCGGGGTGACAGGTCGTGTCAATATGTAAAGAGTTTATATTTACTTTACATATAGTTTACATGTTCAATTGACTTCCCGACCACCTCATGGTGAGCGGTGTCGAACCATGACAAGCTACGACATCGTCACAGCGTCAGGGTTTCCAAACCTTCCAAACTTTTCCAACCAGATCCGGTCCCACCTTGAGGGTGGGCTTGCCGGGCTGCCACTCAGCTGGCGTGGCCTCGGTACCCTTTGATTTCCTGACATGCTGGAACGCCTTGATCTGTCGGATCGTCTCGGCGAAATTCCGACCTACCGGAGGGGTCAGTATCTCCATGCCCTGGATAACGCCATCAGGATCGATCAGAAACCGACCTCGGACATTGACTCCGGCTGCATCGTCGTAGACACCGTAGACCTTGCCAAGGTTACCTCCACCGTCGGACAGCATCGGGTACGGTATACCCCCGTCTACCATCCGACTGAGTTCCGATTCGTCCCACATCTTATGTACGAAAACACTGTCAACCGAACAAGCATATACATGAACATCGAGTTTCTGCAACTCGGGATACATAGCGGCGACCGTCGCTAGTTCCGTCGGTCAGACAAATGTGAAGTCACCGGGGTAGAAGCACAGCAGCACCCAGTGTCCCAGACTATCGGACAGTTTCACTGTCTTGAATGTACCTTTGTGGTATGCCGGTGACTCGAAGTCCGGCGCCTTCATTCCCGCTCGTAGTCCCATAACATCCACCTCCTTGGTATCTTGTGTTTCCTCTGCGGTCTTCTGCTCGCCTTCGCCCATCACTTTTCCGGTCGGGCGAGCGCACCCGATAGGTTCCGACATAGTACCTCCTTATCCGGGGCTCCAATCAGAGTTGCTTGTATGAGAGATACTAATCCATGGTCAAATGGAATGCAAGCGATTCTGTAGCTGTAGGTCGGAGGTTCCACCGAACCTTGTCCACTGTGGCCGATGTGCCCATGCTGCCGCCTTACACACAATGGTCATGGTGAGCGGAGTCGAACCATGACGTACGAGAAACCCACCAAACGCCGGCGCTCTGGGTGGGGTACCAAGTAATCGCCTCGCATCGGCAGATGTGGACATCTGCCGGGCACCAAAAAGCCGACACGCGAGTCGCATCACGGCACCTGAATTCGATATCTATGTGATAAGGGTGTGGGAGTGTCAGCCCATCTTCAAGGTCGCAGCCTGGCCGACCCGTTTGTCCTCTTTGAGAATGTGGTCGATTAGCCATTTGCCAAGATAATCGGACAACTCGTCAGTCCCCAGTTTCTTGCCCCCATTGACCTCGACGATTTTCTTGACGAACCATTGCCGCAGCACCGAGTGCTCCCCCTTGTGCTCAGTGTAATCGGGGAAATCGATGTCCTGCATCAGCGCTTCTTCATCCTCGAAAAACTCACGGGCGAATTTCGACAGTTCCAAAAGCGGCTCAGAGGCGTCTTTGGTGATGATACCGCCGGGCACTTTCACATGAAGCTGGTTGAGCATCTCCATGAACTTCTTCAGCGGTCCATCGATCCGCTCAACACCGGTGTTGTATTTGTCAAGCCATTCTATCTCAGCCATTTGCTACCCAACCAATGTGAGGTTGCGTCGTGACTCCCTACAGAGATGGAAGTCTTCGTCTTATTTATATCGACAGCTACGGACAATTGTCGATCAGTTTTTGCACAACCATAAATGGCCACAAGTGGCCCTTTTGTCGCTTCGCGAGCCATAAATGGCCTCTTGCCTGCTTCGCAGGCAGACCGGGGCGACGCGAGGCTATCTGTGATATAATGTCCCTGTATTTGGCAGACACCTCCTGTGTCTTCGTTTTTTTTCCCGCCTCCATGCGGTTTCAAGCGTTATATTAGCAGGCCGTGAATAGCAAAGCGACTAAAATAATTTCGTTTCAGACCGTTGGCTGTCGGCTCAATCAGTACGAAACCGAGAAGATGGCAGCCGATCTGGCGCCGTTCGGATTCGAACGAGCCAATCGCGGTCAGCCCGCCGATCTCTACATCATAAACAGTTGCACGGTCACCCACCGCGCCGACAAAGATTCCCGCTACCTGGTCCGCCGCGCCAAGCGTGAGAATCCCGACAGCCGGGTAGTGCTGGTGGGCTGCTACGTCGAGACCGACCCGGAAGGGATTGCCGATCTCGAAGGAGTCGATCTGGTCATTCTGAACAGCGAAAAAAACCGGCTGGCCCAGATCCTGCCGCAAAAGTTGCCGACCCTGTTTGAAGGTGGTGCCGGGATGGTTTATGCTCCGGTGCTGGCCGATTTTTACCAACGCAACCGGGCCTGGATCAAGGTATCCGACGGCTGCAACCAGACCTGTAGTTTTTGCCTGGTGACGATTGTCCGCGGTGAATTGACCTGCCGTCCGGCCTCGGAGATAATCAGTGAAATCAACCAACTGGTCGCGCACGGCTATGATGAGGTCGTGCTGACCGGGGTGAACATCGGCTACTATAGTGACCGTGAGATCGATCCGCCCATCAAGAACTTCACCGAACTCTGCGGCAGAATCCTGGACAGTACCGAACTGTACCGGCTGCGATTGTCATCGACCGAACCGCAAACGGTCACCGATGAGTTGCTCGAACTGTGCGCGCAAAACCTCACGCGCATTTGCCGCCATTTTCACATCCCGATGCAGTCCGGCTCTTCTCGAATACTGAAACAGATGCGTCGCCCCTACGACCGCGAGCGATTCCTGAACCGCGTCAAGGCTATCAGACAGGCGGTGCCGAATGTGGTCATCGGCGCCGATGTGATCGTTGGTTTCCCCGGCGAATCGGAGTCCGAGTTTGTCGAAAGTCGGACTGCTGCCGAGTCCGGTATGATCGACTACCTGCACGTTTTCAGTTATTCCGACCGGCCAAAGACGGCGGCTGCCGAGATGCCGAATAAGATCCGCCCGCAGATCATCAAAGAGCGCAACGCGGAACTGACTCGGGTCTCGAATCGTCTGCGATATGAGTCGCACCGACGACAGATCGGGCAGACGCTTGAGGTGATCTCGGAGTACAAGAGTTCAGCCGACGCCTGCTTTGGTATCTCCGACAACTACATAAGAGTCAAGCTGCCTGCTGAGGTGGCCGGGGGGCGCAACATCGTAAAGGTCAAAATCACCTCCGCCCACCATGACCACGTGGCGGGCAATATCCTGCTCTAAAGCGTGGCTGGACTAATCGGCAGATGTGGGCATCTGCCAAGCACGGGAACAGTGGCACATTCGGTGGTGGCGCGATACTTCCGCTTCGTCATGGCACGATTCCCGTTGCCCCGCATCAACCTGGCTACCCGACGAAACCTTTGGGGGTTCG
>DAOVOW010000202.1 GCA_030629485.1 bacterium | reverse complement strand
TGCTGGTAGATAACTTTGGCCTGGTTCTTGTGCCCCAGTTCTTCGTGAGAGCGTGCCAGTTTGTAAAGCGCTCGGTCGATGTTGGGTGAACTCCGGTGCTCGTTGGTCAGGTACTCGAATTCGGTAATGGCATCGGCGAACTTGTCCGACATATAATAGCTTTCGCCGATCCAGTAATAGGCGTTCGGTACGTTGTCATGCTGCGAGCAATGGGCCAGGAAATTCCGGAAACCAGCGATAGCCTTGTCATACTCCAGTTGTCGCACCAGGATAAAGGACTCGTCGTAGGTCTCATCACAGTTGATGGCTGGTTTACTGCTGGTGTCTGGAAGTTGAACTGGGTCAGTCTGCGCGCCCGGTGATGGTCTCACATAAATGACTTCACGTCCCTGACAGCACTCGTTGAGCCTGACCATCAGTTCGTTGTAATTCTCAAGAAGCATGGCGATCTGGCGATGCAGTTCGTCGACCGATGTCCTGATTTCACCGCGCAGGCGGCTGTCCTCTTCGGCTTCGACAGCGATGATGGAATCAACGCGCGCCAGCAGCTTCTGAGTATTCGCGTTTTCCGTCCTGAGCGCCTGTACATCCCGCTGAATCATCTGAGCCTGCTTGTGAGTAGCACAGCCACCCAAAAGGACACCCATAAACATAACCGCCATCATGAGGATGGCGGCTATGATCATTTTGACTCGGTCACTCATGACACTCAACTACTGCGATATGATTCGGAACTCACACCGACGATTCTGCTTCCAGGCATCTTCGTTGTGACCCGGATCGACCGGCCGTTCTTTACCATAACTGATAGTCGACAGTCGATTGTCCGGAACGCCGCGTCCGAGCAGATATTCCAGGGCGGACATGGCGCGCTTCTCACCCAGCGACAGGTTGTATTCGACCGTGCCGCGTTCATCACAGTGACCCTCGATCTTGATAATGGCGTCCGTGAACTCCGTCAACAGATCGTAGTTGTGATCCAAAGCCGACTTGGCCTCGCTCGTGAGATTGAACTTATCAAAGTCGAAGTACACCGTCTGTAGCTGCGTCTCCTTAAGTTTCGGCGGCGGCGGTGCGGTCACCGTGACGTAGTCAACCTTAGTTTCCTGGCCGGAACCATAGTCGCTGGTTGCGATCAGCGTAACCGTGTACGAACCAGCCGCCGTGTAGGTGTAGCTCGGGTTCTGTTCGGTCGAGGTTCCCACCCCGTCACCGAAGTCCCAGTTCCAACTAATCGGACTTCCGGTCGACTGGTCAGTGAAGTTAACCAGCAGCGGATGAAGACCGACGGTCGGGTTGCCGACAAACGCTGCCGTCGGCGCCGGCGTTGGTGGTGGTGGCGGCGGCGGTGGCGGTCCACCACACCCCACGTACGAAAGGACAAAAATCCCAATCAGTCCGAGTACAACAAGTTTTTTCATCTCAGTCTTCCCTCGTTTTTATGCACACTCTCTACAACATTCTCACCAAGTCCTGCAAATCTACACTACGGCTCTTGGGCGGTCAATAAAAAAGTGAACTATTTGAGGGGGTAGTTTCGGATATTTTGGCGAGACAAGCGTCATGTGACCGCACGTAGGGGGCGGCCTTGCGTTGCCCCGATGAGTGCCATTTGTGGCCGGCGGAGACAAGCCCCGCCGCTACGCGACAGAAAAAGCAACTCATGTGACAAGCTCGCCCCTGGCTATCATAATAACCCGACCGCCAACGCGAACATTGATGCCTTCGACGGTCTTTTCGGCCATCAGGTGCAGCACCGACGGTCGCCCGATCTCAATCCCCTGCTCAACCCGGATATCCACGGAGTCCTCACCGAAATAGCGCTGTCTGACCAGATATGCGGCCAGGCAGCCATTGGCGCTACCGGTGGCAGGATCCTCCGGGACGCCGAAATAGTCGGCGTAGAAGCGCACATTGAGCCGGCAGTTCGGGTCGTAGGTCTCCGGACAGAAAGTCAGAATGGCTTTGGCGCTGAGCTTCTCGATCAGGTTATAGTACGCCGGGGTGTCGATTTTCACGCGCTTCTGTGCATCGAGAGTGCGAAGCGGCACGATCAGGTCGAAGACACCGGTGGACACTTCCAGCACTGGAAAGCGCGGGTCGAGATCGCTCTCGTCAATCTGCAACACGGGGGCAATGCGGGCTGGATCAATCTGGTTTCCAAACTCCGGCGGAAGCTGTCGCATGGTGAGTTCAGCGGCCTCGCCGTTCCGGTAGGTGAAATCGACCGGGATAAGTCCGGCTTTCAGGTTCAAGGTGACAGTGCTGATCTCTCTGCCGAGAATCTCTCGCTGGATCACATAGGCCGTGCCCAACGTGGGATGTCCGGCAAACGGCAGTTCTTGTTCCGGAGTGAAGATGCGCACTTCGTAAGCGCCGCCAGTTTCATTTTCGGAAAGAATGAAGGTGGTTTCCGAGAAATTGAACTCACGGGCAATCTTCTGCATCTCGTCGTCGCCGTAGCGCTGTCCGTCGCGGACCACGGCGAGTTGGTTGCCGGCGTAGCGCTCTTCAGCGAAGACATCAAGTATGTAGAACTTTGACATGGTGACCTCCGTCCTATTCTCGAAATCGTCAGGCAGAGACGCCTGACGACACATTGGCTCATTTGATCAATGGACCCCAGACGGGATTGGAGCATCCCTTGTAGCGGGTCAGGCGACGCTGATTGCGACCGGTGACATCCATGGTGAAAATGTCCTGCGGGCCGAGCCGGGTGGAGGAGAAAACGATATGCTTACCGTCCGGTGAGAAATGCGGGTTCTCGTTGTGGCCCAGTTCGGTCAAAAGACGGTAGCCGACGCCTGACGTGTCTATTGAAGCCAGGTCGAATCGTCCGCCCCGCGTGCGCGACACAAAAGTGATGCGATCACCTCGCTCCGCCCAGATGGGGGAGTCGTTATAGCCGGTCTGGTAAGTTAGGCGTCGAACGTTCAGGCCGTCGGAATCCATGATGTAGACCTGGGGTGCGCCCGAGCGATCGGATGAAAAGGCAATCATGCGCCCGTCGGGCGACCAGGTGGGGGAGGTGTCGATCGACCAGTGACGGGTCAATCGTTTGATGATCTCACCCTGCAAGTCGAGCACGTAGATCTCGGAGTTGCCGTCCTTGGAGAGGACACAAGCGATCTTGTTGCCATCGGGTGAGACCGACGGCGCCGCCACCAGGCCGGGGAAGGCTGCTACTTTGGTCACTTTGCCGCTCCCAAGGTTGACCCGATAGAGGTGTGGGTCGCCGTCGAGGTAGCTGCAAAAGTAAATGTTGTCCCCACGGGGCGAGAAGACGGGCGAGATATTGATCGACCCGCTATTGGTCAACTGACGCTCGTTGGCGCCGTCGTAATCGGAAACGAACAGTTCCTTGGACTTGCCGTTTTTCTTGATGTACGCTATCTTGGTCAGGAAGATGCCGGGGTCGCCGGTCAGTTGGGTGACGATTTCATTGGCAATCTCATGGCCGAGGTAGCGCCAGTCATCCTTTTTGCGGTCGACGGTGCCCCGGGCGAATTGTCGTTTGATGTTGGCATCCCACAACTTCCACCGCACGCGCATCATGCGCCCCGGAAACTCGGCTTCAAGCCTCACCACATAGTCGGCCCCCAGACGCTGCCAGCCGAACAGATTCAACTCTACAATCTCGTAGAGCTTTACGAAGAAACTATCTACTATGATTAGCTCGAAATCGGCGTAGAAATCCAGATCGTGCTGCACAATGCGTGTAACGTATTCCATCAGCGTTGAATCGCCGGCGGTGATGTATTCATTTCCGACGTACACCATCTGATCGACACCGATCGGCACCGGTTGCACATCACCGGTACTCATCGTGTCGAACAGGATTTCTCTTACACTAATCTCCTGGGCGGTCGCACACAACGGCACACACAGGAGCGCTACAATCACTGCCGGGAGAATCCATCTCATGCTACATACCTGGCCTGTATTTGAAGGGAAGGGTGATGCCGATTATCTCGTCGGCAAACTGTCGGGGCAACGGAGGAAAGGGAGCAGCGCGTTGTACCGCTGCATAGCAGGCATCGTCAAATCGCGGTATACCCGAAGAATTCTCGATGCGAATAACGATCACCTTGCCGGACTTGATAACTTCGAAATATACCGCGCAAATGATCACACCGTCGGCCGCCACCGGGTTGCGCCAGTTGCGCCGAATCTTGTTAAAAGCCTGAGTGAACCAGTAGGGATAATCGAAACTGGCGTTGTCGATCGTGGCGCCGGCAAAGGGTGAGCTTCCCGCGGTGGCGGGGGAATGGATCTCGCCGGAGCCGTTGTCGGCAGCATCGTCGTCAGTGACCGGCGGCTGAGTCGGCTGGTCGACGACCGATTGTACCGGCGGGGGTTCCGGCTCGGGCTCCTCGACCTCAACTTCTTCCTCCATCGCCGCCTCGTCGCTGGTCTCCGGTTCGCCCACCGGTATGTCCGGTGGCTCTTCCTCCAGAGCGGGCGGAGTCGTGACTTCCACCTGTTCGGACAGGGGCGCCGCAGGCTCGGGTTCGATTGCAGCAAGTTGGAGTCCCGATATCAGTTCCACTTGGATCACGTCATCATAGTCGGGTTGGCTATTGATCTCGAACGGGGACGCCAACATAGTCAGCGCTACCACCCCAACGTGCAAAGCAAGAGATAAAATGAGATCCCGCGTCATGGCCTCAGCGACCTCGGGTTCGTGACGTGGGAGTCTCTTTGTGGCCGGTCACAAGGCCAACCGAAGGTATGCCCATTTCCTTGAGCCGCCCGATGACGGCAATGGCCATCCCATATGGAACGGCTGAATCACCGCGGATAAACACCGCGGATATACCCTTGGCTTTGATCTCCCGATCGACTGCTTCTTCAAGTT
>DAOVOW010000046.1 GCA_030629485.1 bacterium | reverse complement strand
GTCTTCTTCCTCAGGTGGAAGGAGATGGTGTCGGCTGTGTTCTCGATCGCGATGATCCTGGCCTCCTGGGTCATGTCTATCATCGTGCTGATCGAGACGCTGGCTCGTCACGGCGAACCGTATGAGGCCTACTACAAGTTCCTCGATCTGATCGGCTTTGTGCCGGAGATAGGCATCCTTATTGACCCGCTGGCAGCCGTGATGCTGCTGGTGGTTACCACCGTCGGCGCCAGTGTGGAGATCTACTCGGTCGGATACATGCACGGCGACCCACGTTTCAGCCGCTTCTTCGCTTACCTGTCGCTGTTCTTGTTCTCGATGCTTGGTTTGGTGCTGGCGAATAACTTTTTCATGATCTTCATTTTCTGGGAGTTGGTAGGTCTGACCAGTTATCTGCTGATCGGGTTCTGGTTTGAGAAAGTATCGGCGGCCGACGCCTGCCAGAAAGCCTTCATTACCACTCGCATCGGTGACCTGGGCTTCCTGGTCGGACTGTTCATGATAGCTATCTACGCCGGCACGTTTAACTATGGCGGCGTCTTCGACCAAATCAGTTCCGGAGCGATACCCGCCGGCATTGTCACGCTTATCGCTATCTTTGTGTTCTGCGGCGCTGTCGGCAAATCGGCGCAGTTCCCCTTGCACGTCTGGCTTCCCGACGCGATGGAGGGTCCCACGCCGGTATCGGCGTTGATCCACGCCGCTACCATGGTGGCGGCGGGCGTCTACCTGGTGGCGCGCGCCATGACTGTTTTTGTCGGGTCGGCTGAAGCATCGTTGGTCGTAGCTGTCATCGGTTTGATAACGTCGTTCATGGCAGCGTCGATCGCCCTGGTGCAAAACGATATCAAGAGGGTGCTCGCTTACTCCACGGTCAGTCAACTCGGCTACATGATGATGGCGCTCGGGTTGTATGGTTACGATTCCGCCATGGGACTCCATTCGCCCGGTTTCTACGCCGGAACTTTCCACCTGATGACGCACGCCTTCTTCAAGGGACTCCTGTTCCTTGCCGCTGGTTCGATCATTCATGCCATTCATACCAACAACATTCAGGAGATGGGCGGGCTATTCAGCAAGTTGAAACTGACTGCGCCGGCCTTCATAATCGCATCGCTGTCTATCGCCGGTATCTTCCCGTTGTCCGGCTTCTGGTCGAAAGATGAAATCGTCGCAGCCGCGTCGCATCATCCGGTTTTTCTGGTCTTCACTCTGCTGATCGCATTCATGACGGCGTTCTACATGTTCCGGCTGTGCTTCCTGACCTTCTTTGGCGAGCCACGCGACAAAGAGAAGTACGAACACGCTCATGAATCACCGAAGTCCATGACCTACCCGCTGGTGTTCCTGGCCTTCCTTGCGATTTTCGCCGGTTGGGTCGGCCTGCCCTGGTTGCAGAATGGTTTTGCATCGTTCGTCTACCACGGCGAGCCGTATCATCCGCACGCTAACTGGTGGTTGATGATTATCTCGACCATCATGGCCGTATCCGGAATCGGGTTGGCCTACCTGATGTATTACAAGAAATCGATCTCCGCCGACCGCGTGGCTGAAAAATTCAAGCCGCTCTATACGCTTCTTTACAACAAGTATTACTTTGATGAGTTGTACGATGCGGTGCTAATACGCCCCGTGCTGGCCTTTGGGCGGCTCATGTGGCGTTTCGACGGGGGCGTAATCGATGGTCTGGTCAACGGAACGGCTTGGGCAACCGTGCTCTGGGCGGATATGAAACAATGGTTCGATAAATGGATCGTCGACGGCGCCGTTAATGGCTCCGGATGGATTGTCCGGCAGGGCGGCAACATCGGTCGTTTCCTGCAAACCGGCCGCGTGCAGTCTTATACTTTCTTCGCGCTGCTGCTGCTGGTTTTGATCAGTCTGCTCAAGCTTGAATTCGGCCCACAGGAGAGAGAAGCCGGCTGGCCCGTTCTGACCATTCTATTGACGGTCGGCATTATATTCCTGGCCATACTCTCTCGTACTATCGGACGACAACCGGCCGGCCAGGAAACAAAACAGGAAGAACACGTCTGAGTTTGGAGGATAGATCATAATCATGGAATTTCCGTACCTGAGTTCATTGATATTCGTGCCCATATTCGGGATGGTGGTGGTGATGCTTCTCCCCAAGGAGAACCATAAGGCCATCCGGTGGACCGCTACCATCATCAGTCTGGTCCCGATGCTGGTTACCTTCTGGCTCACCTGGGATTACTTCGTCAACTTCTCCGGTTCGGCGGCCATGGCCTATCAGGAGGGTCCGTACAGTTGGATACCCTCTTTGAACGTCCAGTACTTCCTGGGTGTTGACGGCATCTCGGTGCCGATGCTGTTCCTGACCGGGCTTTTGTCCACCCTCTCCCTACTGGGGTCCTTCGGTATTACGAACCGTGTCAAAGAGTACTTTGCTTTCTTCCTGCTGTTGGAGGCGGGTATGATGGGCGTGTTTGTGGCGCTTGACTTCTTCCTGTTCTACGTCTTCTGGGAGATCATGCTGGTACCGATGTACTTCCTGATCGGTGTCTGGGGCGGACCGCGAAAAGAATACGCCGCCATCAAGTTCTTCCTCTACACACTGTTCGGGTCGATCTTCATGTTGGTGTCGATCCTGATTTTGTACTTCACATCCGAACCGCACACGCTGAACATGATGACCCTGATCGAAACCTGCCCGACTCTGTCGCATTCGCTGCAGATGGTCTGCTTCATTTTCTTCTTCATCTCTTTTGCCATCAAGGTTCCGGTCTGGCCGTTCCACACCTGGTTGCCCGATGCGCACGTAGAAGCGCCGACGGCGGTGTCGGTAATTCTGGCCGGTGTCTTGTTGAAGATGGGTACCTACGCCATGCTGCGGGTCAGTTGGCCGATGTTTCCGGATGCCCTGCGCACTCTTTCGTTCTGGATCGCCATTCTGGGTGTGATCGCCATCATTTACGGCGCGCTGGTGTCGATGGCGCAGAAGGACCTCAAGAAACTGGTGGCCTATTCGTCGGTGTCACACATGGGCTACTGCATGCTGGCGCTGGCGGCGTTTTCATCGGTGACGGCGATTGCCGGTTGCATGTTCCAGATGGTGTCACACGGTTTGATCACCGGCGCATTATTCCTCTTGGTAGGCGTTCTTTATGATCGCGCCCACACCCGTGAGATTGCCGCCTTTGGCGGCATCGGCGCCAAGTTGCCGGTTTATTCCGGCATCATGATATTCTTCTCGATGGCGGCGTTGGGCTTGCCGGGAATGAGCGGTTTCGTCAGTGAATTCATGATCTTTGTCGGCGCCTTTGGAGCTTTGAGCAAAGTGCTGGTCGGCATTTCGGTTCTTGGTGTCGTGTTGGGCGCGGCTTATATGCTGCGCATGGTGCAACGAATATTCTTAGGTGAATTCGATATGGCTAAGTGGGGCGGTCTGACGGAGATAAACTTCCGTGAAATCGTCACGGTGGCGCCGCTGATGGTGCTGACGGTGGCTATCGGCGTCTACCCCGCGCCGCTGTCTAACTTGATGAGGGCTACCCTGGAGAATCTGGTAACGTTGATGGCCAGGTAAAGCGATATGGAATTCCAACTGCCCGAATACAACCTGCGCATGATGCTCCCGGAAATATTTCTGTTTCTCTGGGCGCTGGTGGTGTTTCTATTCGATCTGCTGAGCAGGCGGCGGCGCGAATCGGCTGTGGGTTATCTGACTTTGCTCGGGCTTCTTATCTGCGGCGGACTGTTGGCCACCACCGGGTATGGCCGCGGGTTCGGCAAAATGTTCTTCTCCGACCCGATGGCGCTGTTTTTCAAAATAATCTTTCTCGGTTCGGCTTTCATGGCGGTCGGCAGTTCTTTCGGTATCATCAAGCAGAAAATCGTCAATCATCGCGGCGAGTATTTCGGCCTGATCCTGTTGTCGACCGTGGGGATGATGTTCCTTGCTTCCTCTCAGGAATTGTTGTCGCTGTGGATAGGTTTGGAGTTGACCACCATTCCACTCTTTGTTTTGGCTGCATTTTTCAAGGACGACAAACTATCCGTCGAAGCCGGGGTCAAGTACTTCGTGTTCGGCGCCTTTTCATCGGCTTTGCTGCTGTATGGTTTCTCGTTTCTCTACGGCATGTCCGGCACTACCGAGATAGTGGCGATGAAAATGAATCTGGCGGCTCTGTTCATTGCGAACGGATCCCTCGGGGTGGTGCCGCTGGTGGCTATGGTCATGATTATTGCCGGTCTGGGTTTCAAATTATCCCTGCCGCCGTTTCATCAGTGGGCGCCGGATGTCTACGAGGGTTCGCCGACACCGATCGCCGCCTTCCTGTCGGTCGGGTCCAAAGCAGCCGGCCTGGTTGCCTTTGCCAAGATTTTCGTCAATGGCCTCTGGGCTTTCTGGGGAGCCGAGATGGCGCCCAATGATTGGGGGTACCTGACCGGTATCCTGGCCTGTGCGGCCATGATTTACGGCAACGTCGTCGCTATCCGGCAAACCAACATCAAGAGGATGCTGGCGTATTCGTCGATTGCCCAGGCCGGTTACATCATGATCGGTATGGTGGCTGTTAACGAATGGGGGCTGGAAGCGGTCGCCTTCTACGTTTTTGCCTATATGTTTGCCAACATGGGTGCTTTCGCCATAGTCGCCATAGTCGAAGACAAGACCGGCTCATGTCAGATCGGGACCTATCGCGGTCTGTCGCAGTCGTCGCCTGGACTGGCGGCGTGTATGGCGGTGTTCTTGTTGTCGTTGGCCGGCATTCCGCCGCTGGCCGGTTTCCTGGCCAAGTACAAGGTATTCGCAGCCGCCATTTCACTGGCCGGACGCAGTCAGGACTACACCTGGTTATATTGGCTGGCCGGGGTCGGCTTGCTCACGGCCGTGTTCTCGCTGTACTACTATGCCAACATCATAAAGCAGATGTACTTCTCGGCTGAAGAGTCGCCGTATCGTATCAAACCGAACCCGCCGGCCGTGGCGGTAGTGGCCATCGGTTTGATCGGCGTGGTTCTGTTTGGAATCTATGCCGAGCCGATCTTGCAGTTCGTCAAGGATATCCCTGCTGCCACCGGAGTGATCCCCAGGTAAACTTGATAATAGTTGACACATTCAGGGCACACCGCTATAATCATGTTGGTGTTGCTCAGGGATGGGTGTTGGTATGACCTTACTTAACACAGTATTCGCGATCGTCAAGCGCCACTTCGTTTCCGGCGTTCTTGTGGTCGTTCCTCTGATACTGACTTACCTGGTACTCAAGTTCCTTTTTGAAGCCATTGATGGCATTCTGCAACCGATCCTGCACACTGTTTTTGGATATTTCGTTCCCGGGTTGGGTGTGGTCACGACGATTCTGCTGATCATACTGGCCGGGTTCTTCACGCGCAACATCGTCGGCGCCCGGCTCTACCGCCTGGGCGAGAGAGTACTGGTGCGTATGCCGATCATTCGTCCCATTTACTCGGCGGCCAAACAACTGCTGGAGGCTATTACCCTGCCGACCGCGCAGTCGTTCAAAGAGGTGGCGTTGGTAGAGTATCCACGTCGCGGCGTTTATGCGCTCTGCTTTATCGTCAAACGGGTCCGGCTGGGATCGGACGAGGAGAGACGCGAGTGTATTACCGTGTTTGTTCCGTCAACCCCGACCCCGATCTCGGGAATCGTCATAATTGTCCCCGCCGACGAGGTTATGCCGGTCGCCATGACGGTAGAGGAAGCTGTGAAATTCCTCGTCTCAGGAGGCGTGGCATCACCGTCCACCATTCAGTTCCGTTCGCAAAACAATCGGAAAGAGAATAGAGAGGTAGTCAAGTGAAACTGGCCAACCTGATAATGGAGCGCCGGATATCGATCAATCTGCAGGCCAAGACCAAGGACGAGGCTGTCGTTGAGTTGCTGGGTTTGATCCGGAACGAGGGAGTCCAACTCAATTTCGAGGCCATCCTCAGATCAGTACGGGAACGTGAGGAAATCGAGAACACCTCCTATGGTCACGGTTTTGCTTTTCCTCACGCGCGAACGGATGCGGTGTCCGAGTTGTACATCCTCATCGGTGTCTCAAGGCAGGGGCTCGAGGGCAAGACCGCTGACGGTACTCCCTTACATGTTGTCTGTTTGCTCCTGACTCCTTCTACCATTGCTAAGCTGTATCTTCAGATGCTGTCCGGACTGGCCGCCTTCGGACGCGTGAGCGGCACGCTGGAAAAAGTGCTGGCCGTCAGCCGACCGGCGGATGTGATCAAGCTGGTTAGTGATGCCGGGCTCCAGGTCGACAAGGAATTGATGGTCAAGGACGTCATGCGCCACAAGGTGGCCAGTGTGACACCCGACAATACGCTCAAGGATGTTGCCAACAACATGTTCCGCTACCGGCTTTCGGCCCTGGCGGTTGTGGACGAAAACAACAAACTGTTGGGTGTTATCGACGATCGCGACCTGATTAAGGCGGCCTTGCCCGATTACAAATCGTTGATCTCGAATCTGAACTATTCGATGGATATAGAGCCGTTTGAGGAGTTGCTCAAGCAGGAGGACAAGATCAAGGTCTCGCAACTCTACCGTTCCGACTACGAGGTCACCAGCCCGGGTACCCGCATCGTTGAAGTTGCGGCTATGATGATCTTCAAGGATGTCAGAAAAGTTTTCGTTGCTGAAGACGACAATCTGGTTGGCGTTCTTTTGCGCAAGGATATTGTAAGCATGGTCATCAGGGGTTGACCACGTCCGTGCCGACGATCATACCACATTCAACCCCCGCGACAGGGAGTGTTGATAAACCTAGTGCACGGTTGTGTTGGGTCTTGATCCCGTTTCAACGGGATTGTGACCCGACACCTAACTACATGTCAGATAAGGGCGGCAGGTCACACCAATCCGCTCGCGTCCGCCGCGGCGGACCAGACCCGCTGCAACTATCTATGGTGACTTTTTCAACAGGCCCGACAACATGAGCCACCCCTCCGGTAAGTACGCAACCCCCCCCGGACTTTATGTAATGATGGCGACGACTCTTGCCGCCACCATTCCGGGTTTCTATCTGGGCATGACTCATATTGAAGTCGCCCCGATACTCGGCAGCATGCTGTTCGGCATTGCCATCTTCGGGGCGGCGTTTTGCCTGGCATGGGCGGCCGAGGCGGCGCAGATTGACATCTCGGAATCGCTGGCGGTGGCTATTCTGGCGCTGCTGGCGGTGTTGCCGGAGTACGCAGTCGACTTTGTATTCACCTGGAAGGCAGCCCACGATCCTGCTCAGGCGCACTACGCTATTGCCAACATGACCGGCGCCAACCGGCTGCTGGTTGGCCTGGGTTGGCCGGTGGTTCTGTTTCTGTACGTCTGGGCCAAACGCCGCAAAGAGATCATCATGGATTCCTCACAGCGGGTCGAGATCTTCTATCTTGCTATGGCCACGATCTACTCGTTCACCATCCCCCTGAAAGGCAGCCTTAATCTGATCGACACGGTGATTCTGGTTACGATTTTCGCTCTCTACACACGACGAATAGCCAAGATGGAAACGGTCGAACCGGAGATGGTCGGCCCGGTCAAAATCATCGCAAATATGAGCACCCGGCCACGTCGAGCGATAACGGTGATATTCTTTGGTTGGGCAGGGGCGGTCATTTTCTTTTCCGCGGAGCCGTTCGCATTCTCACTGGTCAGCATGGGGACGGAACTCGGAGTCGATGAGTTTTACCTGGTGCAGTGGTTGGCCCCCTTGGCGTCCGAGGCGCCGGAGTTCATCGTGGCGGCCACCTGGGCGCTTCGGGGTGCGGCCGGGTCAGCCCTCAGAGTGCTGATTTCATCAAAGGTGAACCAGTGGACTTTGCTGGTAGGCACTATTCCCCTGGTGTTCTCGATCTCAAGTGGCGCCGTACGACCGTTTATGCTTGATGAATTACAGAATCACGAACTGCTGCTCACGGCGGCTCAGTCGCTCTTCGGTCTGGCCATTCTGGTGAACCTGCGGTTTAGTCGGTCCGAGGGTATCTTGTTAGCTGTGCTGTTCCTGACTCAGCTTATCGTTGCGGAAATCCGGATGGAAGTGATGGTGATCTATCTGCTGTTGGCCGCTGTATACATCATCATGCAACGGCGCTGTCTCGTACCGGCCATGCGCACCGGCCTGGGCCTGAAGGAACACTGAGGCCGTCAGGGTTTTGTCTTCTCTCTAAAACCGATCCGTGGGAACGGGTTGACAGTCGAGCTGGCGATGTTGGTCAGGTGGGCGTTGATTCGCTTGAGGTAGCGCGCGTACATGCACACCGTCACGGCATCCGAAGTCGACAGACTTTTGTCTCTGTCCTGCGTCAGGTCCTTGACGACCGACTCGGCCTTTTTGGCTGTCTCCTCCTCAATCTGCATTACTTCGTGAGCTGCCTTCTTATCCTGGGTTCTGAGGATATGAATGACCTTGGTGAAGACCTCTTTGTTAACGGCTTCGAGCTCCTGCAGTGTCTGCTCGTACTTACCACCGTGCAAACGCTTCGGATGCATTTTGGCCAGATCAACCATATTCTTGGTGTAGTCACCGATCCGTTCGACGTCGATCACTATGGATATCAAGGCCAGACCGGGCGCCAGATTCTGGGTGCCGGCGATAGTCAGGTGAGTCATAACCTGGCGGCGCACTTCGCGCTCGTACTTGTTGATCTTGCGGTCGGTCTTGCGTACGTCGAAAGGGAGTTCGTCGGTGTGGGATTCACGAAGGGTCTTGCGCGCCGCATCGAACATTTTGTAATCGAACTCAACCATCGTGAGGGTGGTCTTGAAGGCGGAGTCCAGCAGGTTCTCCGAACTGAACAGTTCTTTGAACTTTTCAAACATATATCTACTCCATAAAATAGATTATCAATCCCGGTATCATAAAGAACACCACTAATATATACGTTACCGGCACCAGTTTGGATTTGGCCGTCATGTTGCCCAGCTTGGTGGCCAGGAATATGGGCACCCGTTTGAGCGGCCAGAAAATCGCGATGCCGTACACATTGAACATGAGATGAGCAAAGGCAACAGCTACGGCGTCGGTCGATCCGGTGACGAACGAGGCCAGAAAGGCGGTGATGGTAGTCCCGACATTGGCTCCCAGCAGGTACGGGTAGATTTGAACTGTTGTCAGGACACCGGCGCCAAGGAGTGGCACAACAATGGACGTTGTGATTGAGGACGACTGTACCATGGTTGTAATAGCTATACCCAGGATGAATCCAAGCGCCGGTGTGCGGAAGATATAACGTTGGAAAAACTTTTCGACACGCGCCAGGACCATGGATTTCAAGACCTTTACGATATAGCGTAGTGCGATGAACAGAAAAAGCAGGGCTATAATAACGCCAATCCAGCCATTGTCACCGGTGATATGCAGGATCATATCGGCCACGGGTTTGGTCGCTGTGGCCATTGGTGACGAAAACTTCAGACCGCCGAAGCCTGCAAACAGTGATTCCAGGAAGCGCGCGGCTTTTTCGATGATATGAAAGTAGATTTCCAACGGCAGCAAGACGGCTACGGCACAAACATTGAAGATATCGTGCAGCATGGCGCCAGTGAAAGCTCGTTGGAACTCGGCACGTCTGGAAATGTGGCCGATGGAGACTATAGTATTGGTGATCGAGGTTCCGATGTTGGCCCCCATAACCATTGGAATGGCTGCCTGGAATGGAAGAACGCCTGAGGCTACCAATCCCACAACGATCGAGGTCGTGGTAGATGATGACTGAATAATCGCAGTGGACAGAACCCCGATGACCAGCCCGACAATCGGATTGGCAGTGACTTGAAAGATACCTTCGGCGAATTCCTCACCGAAAAGCTTGAATGATGCTCCCAGAAGAGTGATCGAAAGAATGAAAAGATAAATCAGCCCGGCTAT
>DAOVOW010000341.1 GCA_030629485.1 bacterium | reverse complement strand
GGAGTTGTTGGAATTCTGTCCCGACACCGTCATATAGGCGTCGGACTCCCAGTCGGTATCGAGTTGAATGAACTCGATCTCCATAACACCCTGGGTGGCCAATTCCAGGATCTTTTTGATATATGCCGAAGGTACGGCGTAGCGGCGGGCAGTACCTATCGCCTTCTTTAGAGCATCGTTCTTGGCCGGGTCGGTTTCGACCACCGCATCCCCGTTGCCGCCAGCCAGATGGGTGGCCTGGAGAATCTCGTGCAGTTGACGTCGGATAGCAGTCGAGCCGGCCACCATGGCGGCCACCTTCTGTTCTTCGACCACTTTCCAGGCAACAAACTCTTCTATGTCCGGGTGGTCCAAATCGAGACAGACCATCTTGGCCGCGCGGCGGGTGGTACCGCCCGATTTGATAGCCCCGGCGGCACGATCGCCGATACGCAGAAACGACATCAACCCGGATGACTGTCCGCCGCCGGAAAGCCGCTCACCGGAGCCGCGCAGGTTGGAAAAATTGGTGCCGGTACCGCTGCCGTACTTGAACAGTCGAGCTTCGCGTACCCACAAATCCATAATGCCGCCGTCATTGACCAGATCGTCGGAGACCGACTGAATAAAGCAGGCATGCGGCTGCGGGTGCTCATAGGCGTTGGCGGCGCGGGTCAACGTCTGCGAACTGGGGTCAACATAGAAGTGACCGTTGGACACGCCACCGAGACCGTAGGCGAAGTGCAAACCGGTGTTGAACCACTGCGGCGAATTGGGCGCCGCCACCTGGTCGGCCAGCATATAGCACAACTCATCATAGAAAGTCTGCGCGTCTTGCTCACTGTCGAAGAACCCGTATTTCTCACCCCAGTGGCGCCAGCATCCGGCCATCCGATGAAACACCTGCCGAGTATCTTTTTCGCCCCCCAACAGCGGCTTCCCCTGTTCATCCAGAAGCGGCTGACCCTGCTCATCGGTCTGCGGCACTCCGGCTTTGCGGAAGTATTTCTGTGCCATGATATCAACGGCCACCTGCGACCATCCCGCCGGAGCTTCGATATCATCAAGTTTGAAGACCGAAGAACCGTCGGGGTTTCTGATCTCTGACGAACGCTTCTCAAAGTTTAGGCGGCAATAGGGTGATTCCCCTTCGCGCGTGAAATATCGGTCAATCTTCAATCTATACCTCCAGTACAGGCGCAGAAAAATATCAGGACCGGGCAATCCATGGCCAGGCATGAAATCCTGATAATCCAGAGCTGCCTAACAGATTATAATAATCTCAACACACCTTGGGCCGCTGCCCAAGGTACAAACCTTTCATTGTCGGCTGCGGGGTACAATATGTAGTAGTCGGGAAGTCCCATACTACTAAAAATTGTGTTTTATTCTGGTTAACTGTATGCGTCTGAGTGTCAGGCTGGTAGCTTGGGTTAGACGCCCGGCGAACTTGGCGTTGGGTGCTATTCGACCTGTTACTGAAAAAATCGATTTCTATAAGTCACTTATGTGGCGTCAATTACAGGAGGCCCAGTTCTTAGCTGTTCAGGCGGGCGGTTATCAACAACCAGGAAAAGGCTAACTCTTTGATTAGCATTACATTTCCATGCTTTCAACAACCAGCTAACAGCGTATCCACAATCTTTGTGGATAACAGCGAGTTGAGGCCAAAGGGCTGTTTTGGACCGGCCTTTGAGATTCCCGGCAGCGATTGGACCGGACCACTCGATTGGGTGCTGATGACGGTGGATTGCCGGGAATTCGCTCCCATCTTGGTTTTTCACCAAATATTATGCAAAATAGTTTGAAATATCGGCATTTTTCTCTTGACAATATTCTCAAGAGTGTTACCTTGGTTGTGCAATCGGAAAGTGTTACTCTTTCTGTGGATTACCTAATATCGTCCGCCCAGGCAGGCACCACCTGTCTGGGTTTTTCAATTGGGGGAAGTTAGCGGCTATCGCGGTTGGCTCATCAGTGCGAAGTGGACGTCCCTGTCTGCCTCGCATTGCAACATAAAGGCCGGTGCACGAGGACGTACACCACGCACAACACGCGATCTTCAGGTCACACCGGGTATAGTGGCCGAGTCTGAAGCCTTGACCACGACAATAATAGTGATGCTGTCAGCCAGAGACGGCTGACAGCACATAGAGTCGTTTATTGTAAGCGCGCGTAGCGCGAAAAAGTGATTTATCACCGCGTGGCGCAAAGATGCCGCTAGCGGCCTTGCCACTTACCGTTCGGCCAGGGCGTCGCCGCACTGCATAGCCCGTCCGATGAGGTCCATCAGTTCGGCAATCTGATCGGATGAGTTTTCGCAGCCAATCTCATTGACCAGCGCCAGGACGTTGCTCAAACTGGACCCGCGCGCCCAATAGGACTCACGCAGGATTTCGGCGAACTCCGCCGCGGCCGCGGCCAGTTTGAAATCGTCCGAAGCGCGCTCGAACCGGTTGTGGAAAACTCCTCGTTTGATCGGCGCGCTGATTTCCGTGACCTCATCCATCTCCGGGTTCTTGTAACGGACATACACAGTGCCGATATTGCCACGCCGGACATGGCGACTGAAGTTCACTTCATACAGCGCCGTAACCTGATGACCTGACCCGATCTCGCCGCCGTCCTCGCGGTTGTCGCGGAACTTATGGTCGGCCACGTCACGGTTTTCATAACCGAGCAGGCGGTAGCTACGCACCGTCTCAGGGTTGAAATCAACCTGGATCTTGACGTCCCGCGCGATCACCTGAAGGGCGCCGGACAGTTTGTCAACAAACAGACGACGCGCTTCATCCATGTTATCGATGTAGGCGTACTGGCCGTTACCGTTGTCGGCCAGTTTCTCCATCAGCACGTCGTTGTAGTTGCCCATACCGAATCCGACCGTGGTCAGGGTAATGCCTTTGTCGGCGTAGCGCTTGATCATCTTCACCAGTTCATCCGGACCGGTCTGACCGACGTTGGCCACGCCGTCGGAACAGAGGATGACGCGATTGATCTTGCCCGGCTCGAACATCCGGTTAGCCATCTTGTAACCCAGCCGGATACCCTGCTCGGCATAGGTTGAGCCACCGGGGAACAGCATCTGGATGACGTTGAGGATCCGGTTCCGGCGCCGGGCATGAGTCGGTTCGAGAACGATCTGACCGGTCGAGCCATAGGTGACGATACCGACACGGTCTCCCCACATGAGTTGGTTGGTCAACAGCTCCAGTGAGCGCTTGACCATCGACAGGCGATTCTCCCGGCCCATGGAACCGGAGACATCGACGACGAAGACGAGGTTGGCCGGTTTACGGCACTCGGCATCGAGCTCGCGGCCCTTGATACCGATTCTCAGTAGCTGGCAGTTCTGTCCAAAGCGCGACGGAGCACCTTCCATCTGAATAGAAAAGGCCTCACCATGCTTCGGCTGGTG
>DAOVOW010000157.1 GCA_030629485.1 bacterium | reverse complement strand
AGCTCAAAAACCGCCCGTTGCATCTCAGGCAGCGTTCCCATGAATCGCAGGACGCCCTCCCGCAGCAGATTGATCTGACGGGTACGCTCCGGATCGGAAGTGGACGGCGCCGATTCATAAGTATCAAGATTGGACTCGTCCCAGGATCGGTTTAGTCGGGCGGAGGCTTGGTTCAGATAGTTCAGACACTTGTTCACGGCGATCTGGTGGAGCCAACTCGTGAACCTGGCCTCACCTCGGAAAGCTGACAGTTTTTCCCAGGCGGCCACGAAGCTGTCCTGGGCCAGGTCCTTGGCGATATCGGAGTCGCCGGTCATCCTATATGTCAATGCTACTGTTCTGCTCATCATTAGCCGCACAATCTTCGAGAAGGCTTCCCGGTCACCCAGACGGGCCTTCCGCGCGAGTTTCTCTATATCCTCATGCTCTTTCGTCGCCATACATTACCAAGTCTGTATTTTTGACCGATCAGGCTGTTCAAAGATTAATGAAAACATTGGGAGGCGGCAAAAAAAAAGACCGGGTATCCGGTCTGAGAGTATACAAATTCAGTCTTTTCGGCTTTTTTCGAGAACCTTGGAGAAGCCGGAGAAGTCTTCCAGCACCTTGCCGGTACCGCGGACGACACAGGTGAGGGGGTCATCGGCGATGTTGACCGGGAGGTTGGTTTCCTGGCGAAGTCTCTTGTCCAGCCCACGCAGAAGGGCTCCGCCGCCGGTCAGGATGATACCTCGCTCAAGGATATCCGAAGCCAGTTCGGGTGGTGTCCGCTCCAGCGCCCGCCGCACTGCTTCGACAATTATATCGATAGTCTCGGAGAGCGCCTCGCGCACCTGCACCGACGAGAGGGTCAGGTTTTTCGGCACTCCGGCTACCAAGTCGCGTCCCCTGATGTCCATGGACAGTTCCTTGTCGAGGCTGTGGGCTGAGCCGATCTTGATTTTGACCTCCTCAGCCGTGAGTTCGCCGATAAGGAGATTGTAATTCTTCTTGAGGTACATGATAATCGCTTCGTTGAGTTCATCACCGGCAACCCGGATAGAAATGTCGTGAACAATGCCGTTGAGTGCGATTACTGCGATCTCAGAGGTTCCGCCGCCGATGTCGATTATCATGGAGCCCGAGGGCTGTTCGACCGGCACGCCGACTCCGATCGCGGCTGCCATCGGTTCCGCCAGCAGAAACACCTCGCGGGCGCCGGCATTCTCGGCCGAGTCGCGCACGGCGCGTTTCTCCACCTCGGTGATACCCGAGGGCACTGAGATCACCACCCGTGGTTTCATCAGGTAGCGATGCTTCACCACCCGGCGAATGAAGTCGGCGATCAGTTTCTCCGATATTTCGAAATCGGCGATGACGCCGTCCTTGAGCGGCCGGATGGCAGCGATACCGCCGGGCGTGCGCCCCGTCATCTCCTTGGCCGCCGAGCCGATGGCCAGGACCTTGCCCGTTGACTTTTCGATCGCCACTACCGACGGTTCATCGAGCACGATTCCCTGATTGCGAACATAGACCAAAGTGTTCGCAGTGCCGAGATCGATGCCGATATCGTTGGAGAGTATGTCGAAGAGACCCAAGTTACATGCCTTTTACCGTCAGCGGTTGCGTTCTTTTTCTGCTCACAATTCGGCGTCGGTTGTAACCGAGCGCCGATAATGTACTTATCGAATCAATTAGAGGATTAGTTTACGAACTAAATGCGAAGGGTCAAACAAAAAAAGCTGCGGTCAAGCGTAGTTCTTTGTGTTTCGCACGCTCAAAGTGGTGTTCCCCCGAAAAAGTGGACACCCAGTTAAGCTAGGGTAGCCAGCCGTTCGAAGTTGGCTGGGCTTTGGTAGCCCAGGCTATAACACACCCCTGAATCCCACTCAAGAGGGGCCACATAGATGTTTGACCGTGCCACCCACTTGGATATCTCAGTTATGTGAGTCCACCACCGCGATGGCCGCCATGTCGACAATCTCATTCACATCCATGACGCGGTGCAACACATGTACCGGTTTCGATAGTCCGACTAGGATCGGGCCGATGGCCTCCAGGCCACCCATACGTTGAGCCAGTGTGTAGGCGATGTTGCCCGCGTTGAGGTCGGGGAAGATGAAGACGTTGGCTTCTTCCCTGAGCTTCGAGAACGGGAAATACTTTTCGATCAGATCCGGCATGAGGGCGGTGCCCGCTTGCATCTCACCGTCGATAATCAGATCGGGCTCCTTCTGTTTGACAATCTCGGTGGCTCGCGCCATTTTCACCGACTCCGGCATCCGCGCCGACCCGAAATTGGAAAACGACAGCATGGCAATCCGCGGCTGGATATTGAAAGCTTGCGCTACGTTGGCTGCGCCAATGGCTATCTCAGCCAATTGTTCGGCGGTCGGGTTAACATTAACAGTAGTGTCCGCAAACAGGTAAACCTTGTCTTTCTTAATCATCGCAAACAGCCCCGAGACAGTGGAAATGCCCGGGTTGAGGCCGATAATCTGCAGGGCCGGTCGGATGGTGTAGGGATAGTCGGAAGTCACGCCGGAGAGCACGGCGTCGCAGTCGCCCTGCTCCAGCATCATGATTCCGAAATAAGTACGATCCTCGGTCAACTGGCGCGCCTTGCCAAGTGTAAGACCCTTGCGGCGGCGCTTTTCATAGAGACACTGAGCGTACGTTTCCAGTTTGTCCGAAGCGCTCGGGTCTACAATCTCAATGCCGTCAAGATCGATCTGAAACTCGGCGGCCAGGCGGCTGACTGCCTTGGGTTCACCCAACAGCACGGGGTTACCAATCCCTTCATGCACCACGATATGGGCGGCGCGGAGGATACGAGTCGAGTCCCCTTCAGGGAAGACAATTCGTTTTGGGTCGCGCTTGGCTTTGGCTGTTATCACCCGCATCAGGTTGCGTCCCTGACCGATCCGGTTGGCCAGTTCTTGCTTGTATTCTTCGATATCGACAGGCTCCTGCGCCACACCTGTATCCATCGCCGCCTGAGCCACGGCCGCTGATTCCCAGACGAGAATGCGCGGGTCGAACGGTTTTGGGATAAGGTACTCCCGGCCGAAATTGAAATGATCGACACCGTACGCCTTGGCCACCTGCTCGGGCACTTCCTGCTTGGCCAGCGTGGCCAGCGCCTTCACCGCAGCAACTTTCATCTCTTCATTAATGGCGGTAGCGTGCACGTCCAGCGCACCCCTGAAAATGAATGGGAACCCCAGGACATTGTTGACCTGGTTGGGGTAGTCGCTGCGACCGGTGGCCATGATGGCGTCAGGCCGTGCGTCCATGGCGTCCGGATAGGTGATTTCCGGATCGGGGTTGGCCATGGCGAAGATGATGGGGTCTTTGGCCATTGACTTGACCATGTCCTTCGTTACCGTATCCTTGACAGAGACGCCGACAAAAACGTCGGCATCCTTCATGGCGTCGGCCAGCGTGTGGCAGTCCGACTTGCGCACGAATTCCTGCTTGTATTTGTTAAACTTGTCGCCGCGTCCTTCATACATGACCCCCTTGGAGTCGATCATGAGGATGTTGTCGTGGTGAACGCCCAGCGAGCAGTAGAGCTTGGCGCAGGCAATACCGGCGGCCCCGGCGCCTGAGAAGACGACCCGAATTTTGTCGATATCTTTGTCGACGATTTCCAGGGCGTTCAGCAACGCCGCCGCAGATATGATGGCGGTGCCGTGCTGATCATCGTGGAAGACCGGGATGTTCATGGTTTTTCGGAGCGTCTCTTCGATATAGAAACATTCCGGTCCCTTGATGTCTTCCAGATTGATGCCGCCGAAGGTCGGCTCCAGCAGTTGGCAGACCTTGATGATTTCATCGGGATCTTCGGTGTCAAGTTCGATGTCGAACACATCGATATCGGCAAATCGTTTGAACAGAATCCCCTTGCCTTCCATCACCGGTTTGCCGGCTGCGGCTCCGATATTGCCGAGTCCCAATACGGCGGTGCCGTTGGAGACGACGGCCACCAGGTTACCCTTCGCCGTGTACTTGTAAACGTCGCCGGGGTTCCTGGCTATTTCCATACATGGTTCGGCCACGCCGGGGGTGTAGGCCAGGGAAAGGTCGAGTTGCGTGCGGCATGGCTTGGTCGGCGAGACCTCGATTTTGCCGCGACGGCCTTTATAATGATAGTCTAACGCTTGCTGTTTGGTGATCATCTCTCACTCCTATACGGAACTTAGTCCTAACTCTCCAGTTTTGGAGGCGGCAAGTAATGGGGACGAATACGCCATGTCAAGGGGTTTGCGCGAAAAATCGCCCCGGCTGTGCTCACACCCTTGGGAGTGTTGATAAACCCCTTGTGCCGTTGTGTCAGGTCTTGACATTCTCCCCTGATTGGATCCTTTTGAGGCTGTCAGATTGGGCTTTGGTTGCCAAGGCTGTCCTGGCGTGTTACCTTGAACTTAACAACCGGTCTACTTGTTCGTAGCTATTGAGTAGCGATTAGACGATGAGATGAAGCTGTTGAGTACATTCTTGGTGATCATAACTTTGGCGGTCGGCGGTTTTGTTGCTTTTAGCCTTTACCTGTATCTGTCTCAGGACCGCATGGTCTTCTTTCCGACGCGTGAGTTGGAGGCATCTCCCGGCGATATCGGTCTTGGCTTTCAGGAAGTCTGGATCAATGTATCCAACGGCGAGAGCATCCATGCCTGGTATATTCCAGCGCCTTCAGACAGTTGCGTCACCGGCCAATCCGGTGATGGTGGCGCGCCGACGATCCTGTTTTGCCACGGCAACGGCGGTAATATCTCGCACCGGCTGGAGACGATCAAGTGTCTGGTCACGCTGGGAGCAGACGTCATGCTGTTCGATTATCGTGGCTACGGCCAGTCGGACGGCGCCCCCTCTGAGACCAATATGTACGCCGATGCCGCCGCTTGTTACCGTTGGTTGACCGGGAGCCAGGGTGTACCTTCCAATCAGATTGTTTTGTTTGGGCGGTCGCTGGGTGGCGCTGTCGCCATCGAGTTGGCCTCGCAGGTCGATTGCGCCGGCCTGATCGTGGAGTCGTCATTCACATCGGCCCGGGAGATGGGACGACTGATGTTCCCGTATTTCCCGATAGGCCTTCTGTTGCGCTATGAGTTCAACTCAATTCAGAAGATCGGACAGGTCAACTGTCCGGTGCTGGTAACGCACTCTCCTTCTGACGATCTAGTCCCGTTTGCGATGGGGCGGAGGCTGTATGACGATGCCGTCGACCCAAAGCGATTTGTGACGCTCGCCGGAGATCACAATGAACGAGTGTATATGCAAACAGAGGTGTACATTGGGAGTCTAAAGTGGCTTCTTAGGAAAGCCGACTCTTCTGCTTTAACGGATGAGAACCTGAGATGACGGGAGTGAGGACGGATGAACATGGATAAACCGCGAAGTCTGAGCGAGGTATGTTTGGTGATACTCCTGGCCTTTCTCGGACATGGCGTATGTTTCGGGGGAAGTTGGGAAGATGCTGAGGTGGTGGACATCGGTCCGGCAAGGTTGCGGGGCATCACGGGTCCGCTCCGCTGGTCGCCCAATGGACAGTACTTGGCCTATTACGTGGATGATTATCTGGCTGTTTATGACACTACGGACGGGACCAAGAGAGTTCACAAGATAGAGCCGTTCATCAAGTTCTTCGAGT
>DAOVOW010000266.1 GCA_030629485.1 bacterium | reverse complement strand
GACCAGCCGCGGATGGATCAATCAAGGTACCCAGGACACCCACCGGCTCCATATCCTCGTCAAAAAGCACCGACGTCGTTTGCAGTGGATGGAAGCCGACGGTCAAAGCAAAATGAACCGGCGACTGCACTATCGATGACACCATGCCGACGTCAGCCGCTATCGGGGGATCGATGAATTCGAGGAGCAGCATGTAAAGCGCCAGCCATTCACCCACCTCAAACTTGCTCCGGTCTTTGAATTTGATCGGTCGGAAGGATTGATCCTCGGCGCCGATGATCCTGATGAAACCGATTCCGGTGAAGCGATCGACACCCAGGTATTCGCCGTCGTAAGAGGCGCCGTCCAGGGTGGAGACTTCGATACTAGTCGGCTCTGTGGTCACACTGATACCCGGCATGACAACCATGAAACCAGCGCTTGAAAGGTCGCTACCGTCGAATATCACCAGCCCGTCGTCGCTGACAATGGTCCCGAGATACCGCTCCTTTTGCTCAGTGGAATGAACGCCATAAGATATCTCCAATTCCATATCAATGATAACCGTAAATGGGCGGATTTTCTTTTGCAGACGTTCGAAGTCGAACTCCTGTCCCCAGCCCGAGGGAGCCAGTCCACCCAGGACAACCAGGGACAACCCAAGCAAAGCCACAGATTGCGAAAGTTTTCTGATTCCAGCGCTATTCATCGGTTGGTTCCCCTTGTTCATCGTCGGTTTTCAGAAGCACAAAGCGTCTGGCCCCGCCTCTCTTGACCGTTAACAGAATGCGTTCGGCATCGGATTCGTCGAGTTGCTGATAAAGCTGGATGAAGTCACTCAGCCCTGCCACCTCGTAATCATTTACCTGCAGGACTACATCATTGCGCCGCAGGCGCCCCTGATCAGCCGGGCTTACTCTCTTGACGCCGACTACGAAGACACCCGAGGTATCGTCGAGTTGGTTTTCAATCTGCATCTGCTGAGTGATAGCCTTGACCGTGAAGCCCCAGTCCTTGCATTCGAAGTCCTCTCCCTGCAGGTCTCCCAACAGCCTGGTTTGGAGCGAGAAACGATACTCCTGCTCGCCCCGCAGCAGTTTGAGTTCGATATCGCTACCCGGAGTGCGGTTGGCGATCAGGGCGTAGAAGGCGGGAAGTTCCTCCACAAACCGGGCCGACACCGGTTGGTCGTCAACGGCCAGGATAACATCCCCCGCTTTCAGGAAGGCGGCTTCGGCCGGGGAACCGGCGTCTATTGATGAGATCAGCACCCCCGTGTTGACGGCGGTACCAAAGTGGACCTCCATCTCCTGCATCGCCTGGCAGTGCAAACCGATCCAGCTACGGGTGACTTTGCCGTCCCTGATGATAGCCTCGGTGACCTCTTTGACTACATTAACCGGGATAGCGAACCCAAGATTGTTGGCGAACATTGTGGCCCGCGAATTGATACCGACCACGCGACCCGCCATGTCGACCAGCGGACCGCCGGAGTTGCCGGGGTTTATGGCGGCATCGGTCTGTATCCAAAGATTGTAGCGACCGGTCCGCTCGCCCGAAGGCAGTCGCACTTCACTGGAGAAATAGCGATCCCTGGTCGAGATGACTCCAGCCGAGACCGATCTTGACAACGACAGCGGTGAGCCCATGGCCAGAACATACTGGCCGACTTCGATCGAATCGGAATTGCCGAATTCGGCGATGCTGATCTTCCCGGTGTAGTCATCCAGTTTCAGCTTGATTACGGCAATATCGGTCGGGGGATCACCACCGATGAACTCAGCCGGCACCACTTCCTTGTCATAAAGGGTGCACAGTATTCGTTCGGCCTTGCCAGCCACATGATAGTTGGTCACCACGTAGCCATCCGGGTGGAAAATAACACCGGAGCCGACCACCGCCTGTTTCTCCAGTTCACCGGTACGATAGTTCTTGATCACCGGCTGGATATGCACCACCGCCGGCATCACACGGTCGCGGGCCCGATAGATTTCTTCCTGGGCGACGCCTGCCGGCCAGACTGGGAGCGATCCCAGGATCGTCAAAGCAGTTGTTATCAATAAGAGTCTGATCATCAGCACTTCCTGTTAACGTTCAATTTCGTCACTGTCGCCACCGGTGGTTCTGTCCAATACCAGCGGCAAAGACAGCCGGAGTATATTGCATTCTTATACCTATCGGCAAGTTGTTTGTGCCTCATTGATGGTGATGTTAGTATCTGGTTGGGCGCGGAGAGGAACAGTCTTGTAGGTCGAAACCCCTGGTCCGAAGGACCGCCACAGGCGGGTTTCGACATCCGTGGCAGATCAGTCTTGTAGGTCAGGATCCTTGTGATCCTGACATCTTAGGCAGGTTTTGGGGCGGCATGCTCTACAAGAACCATTGGGCAGTTGTCAGTCTCTGAAGTAGATATCAACCGAGCCCAGACCGACATCAAGCTCCAGGGTAATTCTGATGTCGGCCTCGTCGAAATCATCGGATTCGTAGATACCGTCGCGAACCTCATCGAGATCGTCATTGTGGAAGTCCACCGTGGAGAACCAGCCGGGCTCTCCCGTTTCAATTCGTACCGGTATATCCTTCGATAAAATGATCTCCGCCGACCCGAGCCCGATATCAATCGATATCTCTGACTCGCCGGTGTATTTACCCCGAAAATCGAGATCGAAGGACCCAGCCCCGCCATCGAAATTGAACCGTTCGAAGTTAGCGTTGCCCAGGTTCCTGAATTCAAGCGAGGCGGCGCCGGCGTCGACATCAAATTCCTCCATTCGTTCAGGATTGGGGCGAGAAAAATCAAACTCACCGGAGGCGGCGCCAATCTCGATCGATAGCTCGGTTATGGGGATGCCTCCCAGATCCATTTCAGCGCTACAGGCGCCGGCTTCTATTTCCAAAACCATCGGGTATCGGTCTGAGAGGACGACCTCCCAGAGGTTCTTTTCGGTGTCGATATTTCGCTTGTGGCGTATGATCGATTCCAAATGCAGATAACCGGTTCCGCGTCGAACGTGATAATCGATTTCGCACTCGATCCTGCGCGGATCGTAGTCAACGTCAACAGTGGCAACTTCCGCCATATCATCTGACGAGAGGATGATCTCCCCGGCGCCAAACTCGATACTCACTTCAATTTTGTCGGCGCCCTCGGCATCTATTTTTTCAGATAGATGCTCCATCCTGCCGGCCGAGGCTGAAAACGTCAAAACAAAGATTATCAGAATCGCCAACGCCGATGTACGCAATAGCATCTCCGCATCCTCCTTCCAGTTAGTCACTCTTCTGATCTTACATACGTCGCCGGCGGGGTCATGTTTCATCGACACCGGAAACAGTGTCAGGCGGAGGGGTAGGGAACTGCTCCGGACGTATAGGTGGCGGTGCCGGTGGTGGCGGTTCCGCAGCGCTCCTGGCCCGGTCTTTCCAGTCGAGATACTCGCGAACACCAAATCGCGTAAGAAACGCTGCGCCGACCCCGGACGAAATCGGAAAGGCGGTCAAGAGAATCGCGAGAACCAAAAAGAACACGCCGAACCCTTCGGCTGTGGCCCCGCTCGAACCAAGCAGGATGGCCGAAACGAACCAGAGGCTCATGACCAGAAGAATGCCCACCGTAGTCTGAAAAAGTCGGCTTCTCTCACCACCAAGGAACCTTCGAGCGAAGGATCGTCCGATCATATTGCCGAACGCAACCATCCCCATCACCGCCGTCAAGAAGTAGGCAAGAGGCACCAGCGGTGTCAGTGGTATACCGACAATTGTAATAGCTACCAACACAATCAGCGGTGGCAATAGTAACCACAACAGAAGACCGAGGAAGAACGTCTTGACCTTACAGTTTTCAAAGCAGACACAGAAGTTACCCACGTGACAAGGCGCTACCATGACCATCAGAACACCGGAAATCAGCAGAAAAGCGGTGAACGAGGCCACCACGACTATACCCGCGACCGAAAACGGCGCTCCAAAATCTATGTCCAGCGGGGAAGCCTTCTCAACGATATCCCCTTCAACGATCCCCCCCTCCCGCACCACCACCTTGGGTGCCTGGATGTCGCCGTCGACCCGTCCCGTCTCCGTCACCAGTACACGTTTGTTCAGCGATTCGACATCACCGATCACCCAGCCCTTGATAGTAACGCGGCCCAGTACCGTGATGTCGTCATCGACAAACTCATCGTAGCCGACTGTTACAGGTCTGG
>DAOVOW010000203.1 GCA_030629485.1 bacterium | reverse complement strand
ACCGATCTGGCAAAACTAACAGAAGATCGCTTCGTCCAACTCATCCAGGCGTATAACAACACACCACGAAAATGTCTGGACTTTCTGACCCCGGCAGAAGTATTTTGGAAGGAACTGTTGCACTTCAAATGTGAATCCATCTTCCCGCCTTCGCGGGGGTGACAATCCAAGAACCCACCTGTGGCTTCCTCAAGGTGGGATATCGTCGTATCATCGCTTGTTGTATTTCGGATGTCCTCCGACTGCCTTCGCGTACTCGCTGAATGCTTCGTACTCGTATAATGCCACCCAACCCATCTTGATATAATCCTCCGGACTGCCTGTCGCCACGTTGCAGTCAACAGGCAAAGCGGCGACATACATCTTCTCATCCCATGTTCCGTAATCGCCCAATGCCTTGCGCATTGATTTTCCACCGCTATGCCCTTGGCCGCCCTTGATGGTTCGATCGAGTTGATACCACCTGCCTGCCAAGCCGTTCACGGAGTTTGTCATTCCGATGTAAACAACATCCTTCCATTTGGTCTGTGTGCCGCCTAAGTTCTTTCTATGCGTAATAGCTATTAAGTAGACACCAGGTCTGCGTCTATGCGTATAAGAGTGTCGGTGGTCCCATTCGTACCACAAGGAGAATTCCATTTCGGGCAATTCAATTGTTCTCATGAGCCTAACTACCCCTCCTACGGCTTCAATATCAACCCCGCGCCGGAGCGGCCGTCGATGCGAACCTCCAGAGGCTCCGGCAGCACAACGTGTCGCACGAATTCCGTTTCATCGGAAGTCGGCTGTGACGAGAACCAGTCCCACTCGATAAAGCCGTTACCGATGGCGGCGTTGATGGTCATGTAGCCGATCCGGAACGAGGTCAGGTTGTGAAAGAAATGCGTACCGAACGACGGGTCCGGCGCAAAATCACCATAGGCCGCCTCGACAATTACACCTGCCTGTGAAATCTGATTCCACACCACCGGCACCCCGAGCCAACGCTCCGATGAACCCCAGCGTCCCGGCCCGATCAGGAGATACTTGCGGTCAGCCTCTTTCAGCCTGGCATTGAACTGACCGATCTGTTCGGCTATCTCAAGGGTGCGGCCGCGATCAAAACTGTCCGGTAACACGAAGATGATATCCCGTATGGTCTGGTTGCGAAGGTTCCCCAAAGAGTTCTCACTCTTGGCAATCACCTGCGAACCCTCGACGTTATCCAGCGATACCGTCTCAAAAGTGGTGTCCTTGATCATGGGTCGAATCTGCAGGAAGTAAAACTCCTCCGGCTGCTCGCGATTAGGGTGCAGATTAACCGCGAACTCGATTTCCACCGGGCAATTCAGACCCTGCGAGCCGAGTTGCAACAGGTACTGGGTGATATCGCACAAGGGGAAGCGGTGCAGCTTGAGTATCGGCGCAAAGCTGACGATGCGCGTCCCCTCGCGACTTGCCCCGTCGTAGACGCGATCGTTTTCGGCCGAATAGGTGGAGCAAATGGGATACAGCGTGCCGTCCCTTTCAGCCTGCCGCAAATCAAGTCGGCTTAGTCCCATCTCGCCACCCGCTTCCGGTAGGATCGAGGGATCCCTCATGTCGATGGCGAAGAAACTGTGCTGCGAGTTGTTCAGCATGTCTTTGGTGGTGGAAAACTGCGGCAGTTTCTCCGGGTAGCCGGGGGAGAAGCGCAAACAGTTATGCCCGTCGACGATTGTCTTGCCCAGCCCCAAAGCCACATACACAACGCCGTCCTCGGGCTGCACGCCGTCCATGGAGTAATAATTGTACGACAACGCCACACCGGAAAACCCTGGGTAGAAATGGTCGTTATGACGCTGCCCGACCGCTTGCTGAATAATCACGGCCATTTTCTCCTCTTCCACCCGATTGCCGACAAAATCATGGTATACGCGAGCTTTCTCGAAGTAGGTCGAGGCGTAGATCAGTTTGATAGCGGTGAGCAACTGATGTAAGCGCACTTCGATGCGGGGGTGGCTGTTGGTCAGCATGTGGGTGTCGTAGACGCCGGCCGCCGGTTCCAGGTGTGAATCCTCGAGCATCGACGACGATCGCACCGCCAGCGGATACTCGACGACGTTCAAGATCGTGCGTAGATCCACCTGCGTCCGCCGGGGGAATTTGGCCTTAAGAAATATCCTGGTGATGTCCTCATCGCAATGCGCCTTCAAAGCCGGTTGCAGCAGGTTGTTGCTGTCCATGAAGGCATCAAAGACATCGGTGCCTATAATCACCGAATGAGGTACCGAGACCTTGATCCCCTCGAAATCCTTACTGGCGTCATACTGGCTCAACAGTGCATTGATAAAGGCCAGGCCGCGCCCCTTGCCGCCCAGCGAACCGCCGCCGATCCGTACGAAGTCCGACTGCAGATCGAAGTGACGGCGTGAAAAATCGCTGACCACACCGAGTTGTCGCTCGTGTCGGAAACTCTTGAAGGTGTCGATCAGGTATTTGCGCAATTCCTCGACATCCTTGAATTCAGTCACCTTGCGCGGGCGCAGCCGGTCGGCCAGATCGAACTCAGTGCGTGCCATCAACCAGTTGGAATAATGATTGTGGATGGCGTGGTAATGAATCGATTGTTCATCGACCGTGGCCAGCACTTTTTCCATGCTGCGAAAGTCGCTTGCCCTCGCTACTTCAGTGCCGTCGGGCAGAGTGAACACAAAGTCTCCAAAGCCGAAGTGCGTCTTGATGAATCGTCTGATATCCTTGTGCAGGGTGGGTGAGCGCTTATGAATGAACCCTGCGTTTTGAGCATAGGCGACAGCGGCGTTCTCTATGTCGGATGATTGCATCAGTACCGGCAGGTCGGGCACACGGTCGCGAATCAGTTTGACGAGCTTTATACCCGCCTCGTCATCCTTCTCTCCACCGATGCGAAAACGAACATCGGAGATGACGGCCAGGACGTACTTCCGATACTTCTCGAACAGACTGACGGCGTCTTCGTAGTTGTCGGCCAGCAACACTTTTGGACGAGCCCTCATGCGCAACACTTTGTCGGAGACATTCAACCCCTCCGACATCAACGCCCGCGTCTGCTGCATGATCTCGGTGTAGAACAGCGGCAGGTACGAAGAGTAGAACTTGACATTGTCCTCGACCATGATGATGACTCTTACACCGACCAGCCTGGTATCGAAGTCGACATTCATTCGATCTTCAACCAGCTTGATGATGGACAGCAGGATCTTGACGTCACCGGTCCAGATAAACACCCAGTCGATAGCACTCCTGGATTCGGTTGTTTCCATGATCGCCAACTCGCGCCTATGGTAAGCGAGGAAAACCACCGGCATGTCCGGCCTGATACTCTTAACGTCATGCCCAAAGCTTACAACGTCGAGGTCACCAACACGCTTGAATATGATGACCAGGTCAATGTCCTGTTTCATCAGTATATCCAACGCTTCGTCAGAGTTGGAAGCCCTTTTCACGTGGGGTGTGGCGGACAGATTGAGTTCGAGGTATTCGTTGTAGATAAGCTCCGTCAACTGGCCGTCTTCCTCCAGCACGAAGAAGTCGTACGGACTGGACACCAGCAGCACGCGCTTCACGCGTGCCTGCATCAATGAATCGAACTTGAGGAACTTCGACTGAAAGTCGGTCAGGTTTGGCTTGGACTTCATCTTTCCTCAGCGGATAGATTCGACATAGCAAATAAGTATAGCGGGAACGACACAGGCGTCAAAGAAAAAAAGGTGGAGCCGCCGTAAACGACTCCACCGTACTGTTCAATCATTGGGAGGTAATATCAGACCACACCCTGATCCATCATAGAGTCGGCTATTTTGAGGAAGCCGGCGATGTTGGCGCCGACTACGTAGTTGCCGGGATGTCCATACTTTTCCGCCGCCTCCAGGCTGGCCTTATGGATACTGATCATGATGTTGTGCAGTCGCTCGTCGACCTCTTCGCGGGTCCAACTCAGCCGCAGGCTGTTCTGCGACATCTCCAGACCGGAAACCGCCACGCCGCCGGCATTGGCCGCTTTACCCAGGCCGTAGAGCACTTTGTTCTCAAGGAGCACTTTCACGCCGTCCGGGGTGGTCGGCATATTGGCGCCTTCGGAAACACAGTAGCAACCGTTCTTAACGAGCGCCTTGGCATCGTCGGCGTTCAGCTCGTTTTGAGTGGCGCACGGCAGAGCAACGTCAACTTTCACGTTCCAAACGCCGATGCCTTCGTGGTACTCACAACCGAACTTGTCGGCGTACTCTTTGATACGACCGCGCTTGACGTTCTTGAGGTCCATCACGAAGTCCCACTTCTCGCCCTTAACGCCGTCCTTGTCGACGATGTAACCGATCGAGTCGGACAACGTCACAACTTTGCCGCCAAGCTCATTGACCTTCTCGGTAGCGTACTGAGCGACGTTTCCGGAACCGGAAACGGACACGGTCAGACCGTCAAATGACTTGCCCCGGGTCTTCAGCATTTCTTCGGCAAAGTAGACGGTACCGTAGCCGGTCGCCTCGGGACGAATCAGGCTGCCGCCCCAGTTGACGCCCTTACCAGTGAGCACGCCTTCAAAAGCGTTGCGCAGCCGTTTGTACTGGCCAAACAGGAAGCCGATCTCACGACCACCGACACCGATGTCACCGGCCGGCACGTCGGTGTTGGGACCGATGTGACGAAACAGCTCGCTCATGAAGCTCTGGCAGAAGCGCATCACTTCATTGTCGGATTTGCCCTTGGGATCAAAGTCACAACCGCCTTTGCCTCCACCCATCGGGAGCGTCGTCAGCGCGTTCTTGAACACTTGTTCGAAGCCAAGGAACTTCAGGATGCCCAGGTTTACGCTGGGGTGGAAACGCAGACCGCCCTTGTACGGACCAATGGCGCTGTT
>DAOVOW010000089.1 GCA_030629485.1 bacterium | reverse complement strand
CCTTCGCCCGGGCGCCCGGGATCCGGACGGACCGGCTGCCGGATCCGGAGAGCATCCTCCCGGAACTGCCAGGGCTTGCCGACCGGAGCTGGCGAGCCGGCACCAGGATCCGGCGGCTGGACCCGGAGACGGGAGGTGGAGTGTAGCTTTTTGGGCGTGGTCTCTACGTGCTTATATTCCTGATTCCGGGCGTGAGACTGTCGGGTGGTTGCGCTGTACCCGGGGGCGCGAATGGTCGCGGCACTTAAGATCCTCCGTACCATCCCCCCCTATAATACGGTGGCGGGCAAGCACGATTTTGGCGGGCTCTCCTGCTATCGTTTCTAATTCCTACCGACACGCAGGATGCCGGTAGGTCACGCGAACGAGGTGCAGGTGCCAAATATATGTGGGATTCATTTTTCCAGGGACTTAGGATATCTCACCTGCATATTTCAAGTGAGTTGCACGTCTATATAAGCTCATGGCGTTGTCAAAGGTTGACTGGTCTGAGCGGGGATATTACGCAGCCAGTTCGAAGTGTCCTTACGCCTCCCGGTACGACGTTGCCAGGTATTCATCTTTTTACGTCAGCCCGCGTGGCGGTGGCTTATTTGTCGTTCGGCGTTCTGGTGGCAACTATCATTATGTCCGTGCTTGTGATGACGAGTTTGAGACGCAGGGCGATTGTGACTGTGCCGATTGGCTCATGTTTGGTAAGGCGTATCGCAGGCCGTGTGTTCATATCTGGAAGGTTATAAGGTCGCAGGCGCTAGGGGTGTGTTGAGGTTGTATCATGGCTGAAGAAGGTGTCTGTCGTGTTCGGGTTTTTGCGTATGATCAGAGTGGCAATCCGGTTTCTGACGTTTCTGTGCTTCTTGAGGGTCAGGTTTTGTATACGGATTCCACTGGCTACACGGCTTACGTTGTTTGCCCGTGTGAAAGTGGACTTCGCACGGCTGAGATTACGCCGCTTGATAGATGCAGGTGTCTTGAAGAGAGCGGCACTATTGATTATCTGTGTGTCGAGGGCGATACGACAATTAAGGCGGCGCTTGTTTGTGAGGTTCAGGGCGTTGGTTATGTTCGGGGTCGTGTTTCTGATCGAGATGGAAATCCGGTTGCTGGTGCGTCTATTCGTATTGAGGGAAACGATTATATTACCAATGACGACGGTTACACGGTTTATGCGTCGTGTGTTTGTGATGATAAGCTTCATACGGCTACGATTACGCCCCCTGATGATTATGAGTGCTACCGTGGCAAGTGTGAGTCTATATATTTCTGTCTTGAGGGCTTTAATACGCGCAAGTTTTCCCTTGAGTTTGTCGGGGTTGTTGTCGAGCTCGCCCTTTCTGAGATCTCAACTATCCGCCGGCACGGCTCGAAGTTCTACCTGCAGGGCGAGATCTCAAACATCAAAGAGACTGACGAGTTGTGTCTCATGTATAGCCGCCCGGGTAGTGCGGACCTGCTCAATTTGAGATCTCAAATTGTTGACTACACATATCTGAAAGGCACGTCCGGAACTTACCGTCTGGAATCCGGAGAGAAGTACATCGAGTTCTCGGCAAGTGGCTATTACATCTTTGAGTTGTGGCGTGTGTCTGGCGATTGCGAGACACGCACTGAGAAAGTCGCTGATAGCTTCCTCAACCTGGAGGCACCAAAGTATCAGTATCAGCTTTACTTCGATGTTGACGCCCCTGAGATTGCGGGCAGCCGGCATCTGTTGCAAGCCGAGTATGATAAGTACAATGATGCCAAACCTTGGACGGTAGTCGCTGAGGGGAATGACTGCTTTAGCCGTATTGTGCCTTCGGCGCTGTATTCGGGTGGTGGGGTTTTCGATGCGTGGCTTTGCCAGGCGGGAGAGTTCCTTGCTTCCGGATGCTCTCCTTTGCCCTGGTGGGTTTGTCCTTCGCTGACTGACTGGGATATCTACATGAGGGGTGAGTGCAGCTGCTCGGACTTCCGTGAGAACTTGCAGCCTCTCGGGATCCCGTGCTTTCACTTGATCGCAGCCAAAGCGTATTATGGCGATGATCCGCCCTACTGTCCTTATAAACCATGTGGCTGAAGATCTAAACACTGGAGGTTTCAAACTGGTTGACATAAGAAACATTACACCGAAGATCAATTTCGTGTATCCTGGCTTCTATCCGCCGGGTGCCTGTTGCCATAAAGGCAAATGCATGGTTGGCATTACGTTTTCCCCGCCTGCTGGCGAGGGCGATGATGCCGACGTCAGGGCGATGGTATACGTGAACAATGATATGGTTGAGGAGCTCGACCCTCAGATCCTCAATCCCACTACTGGTCATACCGGCACGTTCTACGTTCCGGAGGATTTAGACGTTTCTTGCATTCAGATCCGCTTTAGAAATGCGGCAGGGCAAAAGAGCCGCTTCTCTGAGCCCTACTACTTTGCACCCAAACCAATTCGTATGCTGGTGTGATAGTCCAGCGTACTTTTATTTACTTCCTTTTTACTTTCGCTACCCTTCGCCCTGAATGTATATGTCCGGAATAATGCGAGATCGCCCTAGGGCGACGGGTGGACTTCTATGTCGGTGATGAATTATAATCGAGTTGCCTGATTCATTCCACATACTATCGGAATATGCCTCTTGCTATCGACAGCAGGGGGGGTAACGAGAAAAGTTTATAGCTTCCGGGTCGGATGGCTTATCATATTGCCGACGTCGGGAAAGTGGCTTGTCGGCTTTCTAAATCAACCCTGAATAAAAATGTCAGGTACTTGGATCCCGAGTGCAGCTGCAACCAGGATGGCAGCTGCAACTAGGATCCTCTTCAGCCAAATGATGTCCGTGCTCATGTGGGCAACCTTGATCTTAATCTCGATTAAGCAGGCGTCCCGTTGCTCGTCGTTCGTGTTCTCCTCTCCGTTAGTCCGTGATTCGGTAATTCACGATCAGGAATATCAGGTTTGCTCCTGTCGTGGTGTTCAGCGTCAGAGCTTCTCCGAGTGCCCCATCCATGTGGAAATCATTCTGCTCTATTGCTCTGAAGTTTGCGACGTAGTGTCGCCACACGGGCTGGACGCTCACCGCAAAGTCGAGTGAGATCTGCCCGGCGTTCGTATCCGCGACAGAGAGCACGCCCGCGACACAGACCCGCCTGTCTGCCGGCGGTGTGATGATTGCCAGGTTGACCTGGTTAGCATTGAATTCGTTGATGTAACTTGGGTGTCCGTGAGATCTTGAAACGAGCATTGCCCAGCGCCCGGTTTCGTGGTCTTGCACGTGATCTGCGGCTGGCATCGTTCAGAGCTCCTTAAGCAGCACGTCGTCAACGTGCATACACACCAGGTCGGTGTTGTATTCTTCCACTCGTATTTCCACCCTGTTTTCTTCGCCGGCAGCCGCTACTATTCTGCCGGTTTCCTGCTCGCATATTGGAAATACCGTGCTGTTTGATCTTGCGTACATGTATCTTTCCGTTGCGAAGTCTGCGGCAATTACGATTTCGTGCCATGCTCCGAAGTTGGGAAGCTCGCTGCCGGCAAGTGGGGTCCAGATCCCAGCCGCGTATAATTGCCATTCTACTGTTGGGATTGCCGGGTTGTACACATATCTTATCGCTGCTCTTGCTTCCCTGATTCCGATCCATTGCCGGATCATGAAAGTGAAAACGGCATTTACCGGTGTTGTTGGCACTCGCCAGTATACTGCAAGCTCCAGAGTTTTCCTTTCGCCTAATGGGGTATGTTTCCTTGTCTGGTTGTTCCCTGGTATTGCGCCCACTTTTTGGGCGCAGATCTCCAGACCGAAAGATCCGTTGCAGGCTGCGCCCGCGATCCTGTTTGCAACTCCGGTTGAGACTGGGCTCGGAGTCCATTTGAGCGGTGCGTCTTCGAAGTCGTCATACAATCGTGTTGTTCCGTGTACCGAGGTTTTCCCTTCCGGTTCCTCTACGGTGACGGCTTGCCGGTAATCCTTATGTCCTCGTGCCATTTTCTCTTAAGCTCTTGACCATCTCGGGACAAGCGATATCGATAGTTCTGCTGTGTGGTCGTGTGAATCATCCAGATTGTAGCCCCACAATGCGATGTAGTTACCGCCTCCGTAAATCACCCAATCCAGTTTCCAGTGCCATGCCCTGTTATCTCCGATAATCCACTCTCCCTTATCGGCTGGTGCCAGGATGTGCCCGCGATGATAAATTTGTACGCCCACCAGTCCGGCGCAACCCGCCGGTAGGTATGCGTTAATCTCTACTATCCGCCCCGGTTTGATTCCCTTTCTTATTTTTACGGGGTCAGATTTTGGCGTGCATCGCGGTATCAAGAGATTCCAGTAAGGGCACGCCATCTACGCCTCGCAATCTGACGCTATCGCTTTAATCCATGCTGCGATTACTAGTCTTGCCGATCCTGAGCGATTTATGAGGCTGTATACGTAGGTTCCCGGATCGAGCACTTCCCATGCTGCGTGATGGAATAGCGCGACGGCGCTGGATATCACACGGCTTTCTTGCTGCGTCTTGATTGTCCATACGGGCTGTTCAATCTCGAAGTCGGTGGGTAAGTATGTGGCATACGAGATCATTGCTGCGTTTACGTTGACGCAACATCGTTCTGTGATTACGATTTGCACCTGTGTTATTGTTGCGGCATGGGCGAATGAGGTGTAATTATTCGCTATCGGGGCGGCTGGTGTTAGTCCGGCGATTTCTGCATACACCGCCTCGTGATGCTGGCAGAGAGCCGGCGGGCAGACCGGATCTCCTAGTTGTCTGAACGTGCCCATGTCTGCATCACCGCCCGGTAAAGTGGTCAGGCTTAAGATAGCTTTCGCCCGCCATCACGATCACGCCATATCCCCAGAAATGGCAGACGTCGCTTTGCCCCGCTCCGGAGAAATGGCAATATACCTGCTCATAAGATTTCAGCCGCATGGTCACGGCTTTGAAATACTTCTCATTCGCCAGGGCGTTTGCCTGTTCGGCAACCGGCCAGTTCACATCCTGGTCCTTGATCCCTATCTCGATCTCGGCTCCCAGGGTGGTTTCGTCTACGGCTACGATCTGCTCAACTACCAGTTGCTCCTCGTTTCCCACTTTCTCACAAAGAAGGGTGAGGTCGCCGCTTGCGTCGGCGATCCCCTTCTTGTGGCATCTCCAGATCCTCATGCCTGGATTTCCTCCTTATGCTGTTGCCGGATGTGGTATTGCCTGTTCGATCAGTGTCCTCGCCTGAACGTCCGTGTCTCCGATCATGTACATGAGCTCGCAGACACCATCGCCAGCTCTGCCTGGGTGGAGCCATTCCTCATCAGTGTCGCCCAGGATCTCCCGCGGGGTCCAGCTGTAGAACCTGAAGAGCCCTGTCGAGTTGTAGCCGCGGCCGTATGCCATCAGTCCCGCGTGCGTGCCGGCTGTATTCGGCCATGCGGTCATTGAGTGGTGGCGTTCGAAGTCGAGTGCCGAGACCGGCCAATCGTTAACCAGGGTTGGGCCGGTTCCATAGAGCATCTCGGTTACGGCGTCCAGATCTGCAAGTGCGGTGTCAGTCCAGAGTGCATTTGTAGGATCCCCATGATCAAGATAGACTTCAGTTAGCGAATGTCCATACTCGTCTGCGTTGAATCGCATAAGCTGCCTCAGGGAATCGTCCCAGATGAGATCCTTTCTTGCCTGCTTCCAGAGCTTGATTTCCTCGATCGAAGTATCGAGAGTCGCCTTTGGGTTGCCGACATCTGTTGTTGCATTCAGGGTTGGAATGTATCCTTCGACACCGATTCTCCGGACTGGATAACGGACTGGCAGGATAACTGGTCTTGCCCAATGATCCGCGGTCGGGACTGCCTGCTCGTCGATGATCGTCTTTGCCAGGTACTTTGCCGGGGCAATATTTGGGTTGAAAGTCCAGAGCAAACGGACCGAGAGTTCACCGAGTCCGGCGGTGAACCAGCTGTCGGTAAAATCGTTGGTCACTGCCAGCCTAACATTTGTCCACTTGCTCAGATCCAGACCGAACTGCTCGTCTCTCGCGTACCTGCCAAAGTAAATCGGAATGACTGTGTTCTGAACGGCAGAGTCATAGCCGCGATGTTCCTCCGGAGGAATCTTCTGTTCAGTGTCCATCGCAAACATTCGGCTTTGCATGGCGTTGAGATCATGCAGGATGTCGGTCGTATCGCCGGTAATGGCGATGTTTGTGATATGCTCCGCGAGCCTTCGTCTGTGAGAGTCGCTTATCGTCGCTACGTTCGTGTTCTCAATGATGATCTCCATCTTTGAGATTACGCCCTCGCTTGGCAGATCGATCTGATCAGTGTCGTCGTCTGTGAGGGCGATTGGCTGCACGGCTACGTGATATCTCCAATCTCTTGCCATGATTCACCTCCTCAAGTCATGCTCTCTTTCTTCTTCTGGAGTGCTACCGCGATCGGAGCAACCCGGTTGACGACATTCTGATACGCGTCCCTCGTCCTCGGCTTCAGCTTCGCAACCTCCGAGTCAATCACGCTCAGGAATGGCTCAACGTTTGCAGCTGCTTTGTCGAGGCTGGCTGCCGTCCCTTCGACATACCTGGCGGATCCCTTGATCCTCATCGACTCATTGAGGTCCTCGTCGGACATCTTCCTCAGCTTTGCCTGGCGTCTTTGCAGGACCTTTGAATCCTTCATTGCGGCTTCGTAGTTCTTCTGTGCGGAATCGCTCGCCATTGCGGCGACCTTTCCTGATTTGGCAATGTAGTTCTCAACCAGTTTTTCCCCGGACCTTGCGGTTCCGGTTTCATAGTTCTCTTTCCACTTGGATCTGTCAATTGGCATTTCATGCCACCTCCATAAACTACTTATGGCTTGCCCGGTATTTATATTCACGTGGCTAAAAGGAAATGGGAACCCCGAGAAATCCGGTACATGCAGGAATTCGTCGTGGAACATCTCCATCCCTGGCGAGTGTATTTTCGTACCCGGCTCGGCGGTGTCACCGACGAAATGCGGGCGGGCATTCCTGAAGGTGTCAACGAAAAGATCTTCTCGGTCACCCAACGTTACGCCGATGCCGTCTGCATTTTCGTAGAGCATGTTGAGATCTGGGAGGCAAAACTAATTCGCCCACTTGCCGCCATCACCCAGCTACAACTTTACGAGAAGGCTTTCAGGAAGACCCCGGAATTCTCGATGTACCATGACTGGCCGATTTCGTTAAATCTCCTCACCCCGATCCGGGATGAAGACCTAGAAGATTTATGCGAGGCGGCTGGAATCACCATCGTTTATTGCGAACCCACTTGGGTAACCGAGTATTTGTCCGGTCACTTCCGGATCCGATAACGCGGTAGTTGCATTCCGCGGGCGAAACTTCTTAGGAAAGTTTACGATGACCCAGGCGGGCCTCTCGGGATTCTGGCTCCTCACCTTCATGATCCCGCGGGCGGATCTTGTCGCGGCTCCACCTCCCGTCTCCGGGTCCAGCCGCCGGATCCTGGTGCCGGCTCGCCAGCTCCGGTCGGCAAGCCCTGGCAGTTCCGGGAGGATGCTCTCCGGATCCGGCAGCCGGTCCGTCCGGATCCCGGGCGCCCGGGCGAAGG